>JASLJB010000273.1 GCA_030152605.1 Acinetobacter sp.
CAATATTGCAGCGATCTCAGCACAGGTGGCTGAGCCTGAACATATTCAACAAGCACAGCAAGCCTTACAGCACCTGCACCTTAGCCTCTCGATCTTAAAGGATTGGAGCAGTAGTATTTCCAATAAATGGCATGCGCAGCTGAGTGCATTTAAACAGCACTTTGAGAATCTAGAACATTTTGAGCATATGCAAGCCACCTTAGCGGCCTTACTGCAAAACCCCAAGACTGCACAAAGTCTGGATCAAGATATTTTATATGGCAAAGAAAAACTATTTAACTTGGTCAAATCCACTCAGAACGTACAGCACTATATTGATCTGTTGATGTTTAGTCTGGCACCCAGCGAACAAGTACAGAAACAAGATCTAAAAGCGTATGCGCAAAATACCCTGCAACAACAGTATAAATTGCTGCAAGAAAGTTTAAGCCAAGTGGATCTCAGTGATTTAGCCACGCTTGAACTGTTGGCGCTGCGTTTAAATGAATTGAAGTTTAGCTTTCCGCTGCTGACCAGTATTTATGATGTTAAGAATCTGCAGAAATACAGCAAGTCACTCCAAGACGCCCAGCAAGCCGCTGAACAATATCAAGTCTTGGCAGCATCGGCCTCTTATCTTCAAGAAAGCGAACTTGAAGCCAGTGATTGGTTTGCGCTGGGCTGGTTAACCGCCAAACAAGAAGGCTATGCTGAAACCCTACTCAATGCCACTGAACAGTTCTTGGTCAGCCGTAAGTTTCTCAAGTAATCGCTTTAAATATCTACGCTGTTTAAATAACCCATGGATTTAAACAAACGGCCCATATCGATGATTTGATCGACATGGGCCGTTTGAATATTAAGATTTATATGGATCTAATCCAGTTCTAGATGACTTTGCTGCTTTAAAATCAAGGCATCAAAATCAATCAACTCATCGGCAAACTGCTGTGCATAATGTGCATGCGTGACCATGATAATGGTCTTGACCTGCGCATGAATCAAGCTCAATAACTCACGCCCCATCTGTTCATTTAATGCTGCGGTCGGCTCATCCATAATCAAGCACTGCGGTTGTTTGAGTAAAGCACGAATAATACTGATGCGTTGTTTCTCACCACCGGAAAAGCTTTTGTAGATCTCTTGGATATCATCATTTAAACCTAACTTATTTTTCTGTAATAAGTTGAGCAGATTAAACTGGGCCAAATAAGCTTCTAGTTCAGCATCCGTATAGGTATAAGCACTATTATGTACTAGGTTTTCACGCAGACTGCCGGAATACACGATCGGCGTTTGGCTAACCACCGCGATCTCGGTATAAATCTCTTCAGCAAACTCAGTACTGATATCGATATTTTTATAGTGCAACTGCCCTGCATCGATTTGTTCCAACCCAGTTAAATACTGAATAAAACTGGTTTTTCCAATTCCAGTCTGTCCCATGATCACATAGCACTTGCCTTGCTCAATGCTTAAATTAAAATCACGAATCTGGTTTTTACCCAACTGAAACTGCGCATCATGGAACTGATAAATCAACTCATGTGCATGAATCTGATCATGCTTAAACTGCTGTTGCGGTAAAGCGAAATAGCCATTGAATTTCTTCAGTGCAATATAATCTCCTCTGAGGCGAATTAAACTTTGCGACACGCGCAAAATGGGCATGGTTAAACCAATAATATAGGCACTGATTAAAACAAAATCGCCAGTGGTAACCTGTTGCTGTTCAAACAAATACACCGTCAATATCATAAAACTGAGTAAAAATATGCCCACAAACAATATTTGAATGATCATCAAGCGGACGATTTTATAATAGCTATCTGCTGTGGTATGCCGATATTGTGCGGTCTTTTCAGCAAAAAGCTTCAGCTCATACTGATGTGCCGCATTGACTTGGATATCGTAATGGCTTTGCACACGCTCAATAAAAAATTGATTGATCTTGTTTTTCGCTTCATACATTGCTGAGAATAGATCCTGACTTTTAAAAGTCACCAGCAGTGTTAATACAAAGGTCAGTGTGGCAAAGAACAAGAAGTAAAGTGAAAAACTTAAACTAATATTCTGTGCCAGCATCCACATCATCACCAATATTTCGAACACAATAGGCGTTAATATAAATAAGGTCGTGTAGGTCAGCTCACCAAATGCTGAAGCACCGCGCCAAATATCAGTATTGATTACGCCGGTATCAATTTTTTTCTGTTCTGAATATTTTAAATGAAAGTAATTTTCCAATCCCTTATAGACCAAGGAGGATTCAATATTGACCATAAATAAGCCACTGAACAATCCTCTTAAATGATCTAGGAAATTACTCAAAAACCATCCAAGTGCATAAGCAATAGCCAATAAATATAGATTTTGCCAACTCCAGAGTTGATTAAAACTCAGCTCGACACGATCCAATTGAGATAGATCGATAATCTGTTTCATCAAATATGGTAAATACACGCCAACTAGGGTTGCAGCAACCACCACCAAGCCTAAGACCAGCATGATTCGAGAAGGTGCGTGATAATGTTGTTTCAGTATTTTCCAGCCGCGTCGATATTCTTGTAACCATTGCAGTTGCATAACTGATCCTATTGTTTTAATT
>JASLJB010000328.1 GCA_030152605.1 Acinetobacter sp.
CGTGTTGCGGGTTATCAAGTCAAGAAAAATGAACTTGAGTTGTTCGACAGCAACAACAAAGTCATCATGAAGTTTAAAACCACACCAGCAAAATAATCCTTTTGAACACCCCCTAAGATTCGGACTGATTTAAACTTTAAACATTTTGATCAAGATTCTTAGCGCTCCAAGACCGAAGCTTGTTCGATCAAGCTTCGGTCTTTTTATTTTCCTTCAGCAGTTAAAACCGATAACCCACGCCAAGATAGGTCATGATCGGATCAACCTCGACCTTGGTATTGGAACTTAATAATTCACTGCCTTTATTATTGGCATTATTGACTTTGATTTTGACCTGATTGTTTAACTTGGCATAGGACACAGAGGCCACGGCGTACCACTCTGGATTGATATCATAAGTAAAACCCAGACTCACGATCGGAGCGAGCGCATCATCAGCCCTGACTTTGACCTGTGGTTTGGCACTTGATGGCCGACCATCTAAGGCGGAGCCGGCTTTATTGTCCAAAATATTTTGCACCATATGCCCTGCTGCCACCAAATCATTATGGGTTTGCGAGTTGAGTTTAATCTGATTAAAGTGCGCGTACATAATACCGCCACCAATATAAGGCCGGAATTTATTTACCCCTGTTCGACCAAACTGATACTGGGCTAAAAATGCCGGCGTCCAAGCGCGTGCGGTGGAGACTTTGCCCTTATTGCCCAGATTGGTAATCTCAACATCTGTTTTAATCGGGAATCCATCGGGTCCAGCCACGGCTGCAACCATTACATCAGGACTGATCGCCCGACCGGTCACTTTGGCGATAATCTTACCCTTGCCTTTAATATCGACTTTAGGTGGTATCCCGCCGATGAACTGTAAAGATACCTGATCGGTTAAATAATAGTTTAGGGTAAGGCCTAAGGTATCTACTTTTTCAGCTTCTAAGCCTGTGCCTTTCTCTCGCCATTGTTCAATCCCATATATTGAGGTGGTGCCAGTGGCATGCGGCAAAATATAACCGTCTTTGCCCGGACCTTGAACTTCTAAATTTTGCGCATCACTGGTGGTTTGACCGGGTTGAATTGCAAATAACTGTTTCAGATAATCTCGGGTCAGAAAGTAAGGATCAGTACCACCGACTTTGGTGTCAGCAGGAATCGAGTTCATAAAAGATGTTGGTGAGATCTCACCGACGCCATAGTGTCCACCATTTTTAACTTGGGTGTGAATATTAATCGGATTGGCTGAGCCTTGTGGCATCACATGTAACCAGCCGGCCGATACGGAAAAACGTTTATGTTCCTCTGCCTGAGCATGGATGCTGAGTAACAGGCTCAAAGGGATTAAGTAGGTAATAGCCTTAAGTACATTTTTTTTCATCTCAATTGTCCTTAATCGATAAACCACACAGGATGAGACCAGAGTTTTAATCTAAATCTTTGGCCTTTTTATTTTGCTGCTTCTGCTAAATCTCACGATTTAATTTTATTTTTCGCGATATTTGGGCGATTTAAAAACGATAGCCAAGGCCCAAATAGGTAATTATCGGATCGATATCAATTTTGCTACTAGAACGAATCAGTTCCTGATTATTTTTGGCATTGATGACATTAATGTTGACTTGGTTATTTAACTTGGCATAAGACACCGAGGCCACGGTATACCAGCGATCATTCAAGTCATAGGTAAAACCAAGATTCAGCACCGGCGCCACGGTATTATCGGCCTTAACTTTGACTTGAGGACTGGCACTGGATTGCTTCTTGTCCATGGCAGCACCGGCTTTACCCTCAATGATGTTCTGTACCATATGCCCTGCATTGACCAAATCTCGAGTGGTGCCCGGGTTCAACTTAATCTCATTAAAATACGCATACATCAGCCCAACACCGAGATAGGGACGAAATTTATTTACCCCGGTACGACCGAATTGGTACTGTGCGATCAAAGTCGGCGTCCATGCCCGTGCAGTCGAGATCACCTCAGGCTTGCTCAGGTCAGTGATCAGCATATCCTGTTGGATCGGAATACTTTTCCCAAAGAAGGTCGTCACAATATTATTCTGGCTCTCAGCAACGCCTTGGCTTTTGGCCGTAATCTTGCCCTTGCCCTTAATATCAACTTTCGGTGGAATCCCGCCCACCAACTGCAATGACACATGATCGCTGAGATAATAATTCAGGGTCAGACCCAAGGTATCGACCTTTTCAGCTTCCAGACCAGCCGCTTGTTCTCTCCAATGATCAAGACCTTGCAGGGTGACCCCACCAGAAGTCGTGGCGTTAATCAGACCATTGCGGTCTTGCAAGCCGTAATTCTGTGCATCAGTTTGTGTATAACCGGGCAGCAATTCAAAATATGGCGCCATATACTCGCGTGTTGCTGAACTTTTTAAAGAACCTAAAAATGAAGTCGGTGTGATCTCGCCCACTGCATATTTTTGATTCGCCTTCACCGCAGTATTAATATTAATCGGATTGGCCGAACCTTGCGGCATCACATGTAACCAGCCAGCCGAAACTGAAAATCGTTTATGTTGCGTAGCTTGCGCTGCCTGAGCATGGATACTGATAAACAGACTCAAAGGCAGTAAAGTGGTGAACGTTTTTATTGCATTTTCCTTCATCTTCATTTTCCTTAATTAGATGATATATCAGTATTTTTATATTATTTGAGGTTTTATTGAGGCTCAAAAGCGCTCAAGCGCCGCCTTGATCCTGACGGCGATGTATGAGCGCCGCAACAGCGCTGCATGGCGGCGCGTTGGTTTAATCATAAAGTTTTTTATTAAAAAACACTAAACAAATATTACTATTTTGTTGAGTTAAATTAAACAATTTTGCATCAGCACAGCACAAAAAAGACCACCTGCTGCAAAGCATGTGATCTGTAATCGCGCTTTTAAATTTAAGTGTAGACTAGGTCAGATTACTTTTTAGCACTGGAATGCGCTGCGGCAAGGTTTCCCCCAAAGAACTCAGCATCTCACTCTCAATTAGATATACGATCGAGTCCAAAGGCAGGTCATTTTCCTGGCGTCCAAATGGTTCTTCAAGCTGGGTGCTTAAGGCATCTAGGCCCAGAAATAAATAAGCAATCAAGCCAACTAATACCGGTGTCCAAATGCCTAAACTGGCTTCAAGACTAAACGGCAAGATCAGGCAAAAACAGTACACTGTACGATGCAACAGCACGGAATAAGAATAAGGCAATGGCGTGCCATATATACGATCACAACCGGCTTGTATATTACCGAGTTCGACGATATGGTGATTGAGGGTGCTATAAATAATGTCTGAAATTTCTCCCTGCCTCAATGCCTGTACCAAATCCTTTTGAATACTTTCTAACAGATATTGCGCGGGGTTTATATTCTGTTGCAGCAGTGCAAATAACTGCGGGTTGATGGCTTGATGATGGGGGGGCGTGGATTGAAAAAATAAACGCTCATTTCTCAAACGGTCTTTGAGCAAGTGACTAAAGACCATCACCTCATACATGATTTTACGGCGTAAATCGGCTGATAATATATGCGAGTCGCGACTGAGATGACGTGAGGTGGCAATCAGTGCACCCCACAGTTTACGCCCCTCCCACCAACGGTCATAACAGGCATTATTTCTAAAACTAATAAAGATCGACAGAATAATCCCGAACACGGTAAAACCAATAGCAGGTACAGCCGGAATGTCTAAATAATGATGCGTACTTAAATAAACCACCAGTGCAGAGATACACACGACGGCCATTAATGCCGGAAAGACTTTGGGTAAAATCGTTCCCTTCCACGCAAAGAGCAGCGTGAACACATTACTTTTATCACGAACGATCATAATTATGATTAAACCTTAAATTTATCAATAATATGCATAACACCCCATCACACACCATGCGATCTAGGGCGTCGCATACGCCGATCTAAAACCTGCGATTCAGGATCGATTCTCGCGCGGCCATGATTATAACGTTTTAATTCAACACAATAAATTAAAGCTTAACTTTTATTTATATCAGACAGCGTGATCAGGCGGATGTATTTTAAGGCTCGAATAGGTTGATGTTTAGGTGACTTTAATCATGAAGATAATTTTGATCATTCAGCCAATTTTCACGCTAAAGCGACTTTTTACTATTAATAGATATGTAAATAGATTTTGATTATTTTGCTGTGTTTTTAAAGCGGCGTAGCATAAGCAAATTGATCATTGCGCCGCCCATTTTGGCGCCTTGATCAGCGTGTCAGAATTGAAGGATAGGATTGATTTATGAATGTAAAACTCCGTATTCCGGTTGCAACCTCCACCACGGCTGCCACCTATAAAAGCACCCCACATGATGAAATTGCCGCGATTTTACAGCGCGCGCATGACTATGCCGAATGTCATCATCTCGAATTTAATGGCAGTTTAAGCCCGCAGGATGCGTGGTATTTGGTTGATCATGATCAGGCGATCTTGGTCGACATACGCACTGCCGAAGAACGTAAATTCGTCGGTTATGTCAAAAAAAGTCTACATATCGCATGGGCCACGGGTACTGCATTTAACCGTAACCCACGGTTTCTCAAGGAACTAGAACGCCAAGTCGGCAAAGACCAAACCATTATCTTGCTCTGCCGCAGTGGTCAACGTTCGACACTTGCCGCAGAAGCCGCTGCCGAAGTAGGTTTTAAACATATTTATCATGTGCTTGAAGGTTTTGAGGGTGAGTTAAATACATCTTCACAGCGCAATCGTTTGCAAGGTTGGAAACTGCATGATTTGCCTTGGGAGCAAGATTAAGCTTCATTTTCCGGACAAATGCTTTAAATTTATTGAAGTCATTCACTGATTAAGGACTTGCAATGGCTCAATGGAATATTCAGGCGGTGGTTCAAGGTCTACAACAGGCCAGACACCAATGGCGAGAATCACAACATCGCACCAAGGAAATCGGAGGTCGTGAATTTCCCTCCAAACAGGTCTTACAACGTATCCTCGATGATCTCTGCGGCATCCTATTTCCGATGCGACTCGGTCCTTCCGAGCTCAGTCAAGAGACTGAAAATTATTATATAGCCTATAGCTTAGACCGCACCCTAAATCGCTTACATACCCAGGTCAAGTTGGCACTGCATGATCAAGTCAAATTCCACACCTCAACTGCGATAGATCCTCAAGACTTGGCCATGCATGCCGAGCAGATCGTACACGCATTCGCCCATGCACTGCCGGATATTCGACGCCTGATCGATGCCGATGTCTGTGCTGCCTATGAGGGCGATCCTTCCGCACTGAGCGTTGACGAAATCCTACTCTGCTATCCTGGGATACTGGCGATGATCTATCACCGACTCGCACACCAGCTCTATCCCTCAGTGCCCTTGATTTCTCGCATCATTGCCGAGGCTGCGCATTCCGTAACCGGTATCGATATTCATCCCGGTGCGCAAATTGGAAAAGGCATCTTTATCGACCACGGTACAGGCGTGGTGATTGGCGAAACCTGTATCATCGGTGAGCGGGTTCGCATCTATCAGGCCGTCACCCTGGGTGCAAAACGTTTTGAGACCAATGAACACGGCGAATTAAAAAAGAATTATCCACGCCATCCGATCGTTGAGGATGAAGTGATTATTTATGCCGGCGCCACCCTCCTAGGTCGCATCACCATCGGTCAAGGCGCGGTGATTGGTGGCAATGTCTGGTTAACACATAGTGTCGCGGCCAAAAGTCATATTTTACAATCACCTTCTGAGTCGCATCAAAATAATAAATCCAATGCCGTTGTGAATCTGCCACCAAGCTTGATGCAGAGTTCCAAATTTTAACCCCCCTGAGCACCACATAAAAACAGTTCTACGCTTTGACTCGATGATAAATCAAAAAAAACCTTAATCATCAAGTCACTAATTATTAGAGATCACCTGATTGCGCAAAATTGCGCGAACAGTTTTATAACAAGCAACCAAAAATATAAAGGAAAATCATCATGGCTAAAACAACTGACAAAAGCCAACATGCACTGACCGATCATGCCGCCAGACAACTGGCCAATGCCACCAAAACGGTGCCACAACTTTCCAGTATTACCCCACGTTGGCTGACGCATTTACTGCAATGGATTCCGGTAGAAGCCGGTATTTATCGGGTCAACCGGGTCTCGAATACCGATGATATTCAGGTGGCCTGTACCCAGCGTGACGAAGCGACTTTGCCGCAAACCTTCGTCAACTATGATGCCGCACCGCGTGAATATTTTCTCAATGGCGTTTCCACCGTGTTGGATGTGCATACCCGCGTTGCGGATCTGTATAGCAGCCCACATGATCAAGTCAAAGAACAATTACGCCTCACCATCGAAACCATCAAGGAACGTCAGGAAAGCGAGCTGATCAACAACCCAGAATATGGCCTACTCGCCAGTGCCACAGATGCACAGCGTCTCTCGACCTTGAGTGGTGCACCGACACCAGATGACATGGATGATTTACTGCGTATGGTGTGGAAAGAACCGGGATTTTTCTTGGCCCATCCAGATGCTATCGCAGCCTTTGGGCGTGAATGTACCCGCCGTGGTGTACCGCCCCCGACCGTGAGCATGTTTGGTTCGCAGTTTATCACTTGGCGCGGTGTGCCCCTGATCCCGTCCAATAAGATCCCCGTCGAAGATGGCAAAACCAAAATCATCTTGTTGCGTGTTGGTGAGAAACGCCAAGGCATCGTGGGCTTGTTCCAGCCCGGCTTGGCGGGTGAACAATCACCGGGACTTTCAGTGCGCTTTATGGGCATCAATCGTCAAGCGATTTCTTCCTATCTGATCTCGCTGTATTGTTCACTGGCGGTGTTGACCGACGATGCATTGGCTATTTTAGAGGATGTGGAGGTTAATCATTATCATGACTACTCGATCAAATCTAAATAATCGCCCGCAAGTGGCGGCAGACTATGCTGAACCCGCAGCTGGGCTGCCTGATCCAAGCCCTGATGAAGTGATGCTCAACCGCATGGCGAATGCTTTTTTTACAGCATGGCCGAATGCAGTTTCAAGTGCGCCGCATCATCCACAACCAGCTGAACCACTGGCGGCATTCAATCATCGCCTGCCGAATATTGCTGATCAAAAAAGTCTAAACCCTGATTTGCCTGAGCATATTCCCAACTATCCCGATCATCCCGAACGCCGTGGCATGGCCTCGATGCCGGTGGTCGGCGGCGCCAACTTGCCCAAAGCACCTTTTGAACCGCAGCTGCCTCAAGTCCGCGATCAGATCGTGACGGCTCCCCAAGCTGAGCCGATCGCAGCCGCATCCACGGCGTCGCCAGCTAAACAAGCAACGACACCTGAAGCGACAACTGCGCTAGCGACAGGTTATTATTTTATCGATGAGTTGCAAGCCCCGCGGCCTGATACCGATCATGGGATTGCATCAAACCCGAGCACTGTGTCGGATCTCACAGTGAAGCATGATTTTTTAGACCTGCCCAACTTCGCTAGTGCAGCGACTCAACCCTCAGCACTGCCACATTCATCACACACAGATCCACATCCACACTCTCATTCACACACCGATCAGCGTTCGAATTCACAACTGCCGCATGCGCAGCAAGCCCTAAATCAAGTTTTTGATGTGCATCGCATACGCCAAGACTTTCCGATCCTGTCACAGCGTATACATGGGCAGCCTTTGATTTGGTTGGACAATGCCGCCACCACGCAGAAACCGCAACAGGTGATTGATCGTATTTCACATTTTTATCAATATGAAAACTCCAACATTCATCGTGCAGCACATGAATTGGCAGCGCGGGCAACCGATGCCTATGAACATGCGCGTAAAGTCGTGGCACGCTTCATTGGCGCGGATTCGGCTGATGAAATCATCTTTGTGCGTGGTGCGACCGAAGGGATTAACTTAATCGCTAAAACGTGGGGAGTACAAAACATTCAGGCTGGGGATGAGATTTTAGTTTCGCAACTTGAACACCATGCCAACATCGTGCCGTGGTATCAACTGTGTCAGCAAACAGGTGCCAAGTTAAAGGTCATCCCGGTGGATGATAGCGGACAGATCATTTTACAGCAGCTGCCAAGTTTATTGACTGCACGAACCAAATTGGTCAGCCTCACCCAAGTCTCCAATGCACTCGGCACCATTACGCCGGTCGCCGAAGTGATTGAGATGGCACATGCCAAAAACATTCGGGTCTTGGTGGATGCAGCGCAGTCGGTCTCGCATATGCCGACCCAAGTCCGCGGCATAGATGCTGATTTTTTGGTATTTTCAGGGCATAAAGTTTTTGCACCTACCGGTATCGGTGTCGTGTATGCCAAAGCTGAATTACTTGAAAGCATGCCAGTGTGGCAAGGTGGTGGCAACATGATCGAGGATGTACGCTTTGAACATGTGATCTACCAAGCCGCACCACAGAAGTTTGAGGCCGGTACTGGCAATATCGCCGATGCCGTGGGTTTGGGTGCAGCTTTGGAATATGTGGAAAGTATTGGCATAGATCAAATAGCGCGCTATGAGCATGAGCTACTGCAATATGCACAAAACGCGCTACGCAGTGTGCCCGGTCTGCGTTTGATCGGTACGGCACTCAACAAAGCCAGTGTGATGTCATTTGTGCTGCATGGCTATCAACCTGAGCAAGTCGGTCAAGCACTGAATCGGCAAGGCATCGCAGTCCGTGCCGGGCATCACTGTGCACAACCGATCCTGCGGCGTTTTGGCGTGGAAAAAACCGTGCGACCTTCACTGGCCTTCTATAACACCTATGAGGAAATCGATATCTTGGTCTCAGCGTTACACCAACTCACGCGTCAAAAGCAGAGTTTTTAACTCCGCGTTCGTATAAAGCTTAGATAGCAAGTCAGATGCGACTGCGTAGATAACCCTCTGACCTGCACCGCGTAGCAAAAAGCCAAAGTACCGAAGTGCTTTGGCTTTTGCATATTCCTTCACCTTGCATAATTTCCATTGCATCAAACATCTATACGAATCACTGAGTTTTGCATTTATCATTTCTGCTCGAATCCGTACAGCCTAATCCGTTCACCCCACACCTGTCACGCTCAAAACAAAAGATCATATTTGATATATAAAGCACCATAAGCAGCAACAACACATCATATATGGTATATTAAACTTATTTAATTAAGGCCAAGTGATGAATTTTGATTTTGCAACAGAGCCCGAGATTCGATTGGAGTTAGGACGTCGAATAGCACAGCAACGTATTAAAAAAAATATCACGCAAGCGGAACTGGCACAAAGATCTGGAGTCGGTATTGCAACCCTTAAGCGTCTAGAAAGTGGCGTAGGTGCAACACTCAGTAACTTCATCCGGATACTCATGGCGCTTGGATTCGTCAATGATTTATCATTACTTGCTGTTGAACCCACACTGTCCATAAAAGCCTTTGAAGCACAGAATAATGCCAAGCCCCGCAAACGGGCATCTCAAAATTCAAATAGAGCTTAAACTCATGCAGGAAAATTTATATAAAGTAAATGTATATTATCGTGGTTGGGGTGAGAATTGGTGCATTGGGACACTGGCATCTAATGGTCGTCAAACGATATTTCAATACTCGAAAGAAGCACTTGAACGAAACATTGAGTTCTCACCATTTAAACTAAAACTGCAAAAAAATGCTTTCACTGATTTTCCTGACTATCAGCTACAACTTCCTGGACTATTTGCAGATAGCCTTCCTGATGGATGGGGAATGCTGTTGATGAATCGATTTTTTAAAAAAGAGTTTGGAAAAGATCCGTACGAAATTAATCCATTGGAGAGATTAGCTTTTCTAGGCGAACAAACCACAGGTGCATTTGTATATCTTCCTGCCTCGACAAAAATAGAGCAAATCGCAAAACTAAATTTGTTTGAAATTGCACAGGCAATGGAAGATATACAAAAGGATGTAGATGTCAGACTACTCGAAACACTGGCGCTGATGGGAGGCTCTCCACAAGGTGCAAGACCTAAAGCACTGGTACATTACAATCCAAGCGATGGTGAAATGAGTACCCATGCATTTGAAGGAAGTCACCCTTGGTTAGTGAAATTCAATGCTCAAAGTGAGCACATTGAAGTATGTGGTATAGAAAAAAAATATCTAGAGATCGCACAACAATGTGGCTTAACTGTTCCAGAAGCTAAACTTTTGAATATCAATGCTCGTATATCCGCAATCGCCATGAAACGCTTCGATCGCCAAGGTGAGATACGAATCCCAATGCACAGTTTAGCGGGAGCATTACATGCAAATTTCCGAGTACCCGATTGTAATTACGGAATATTTTTACGTATGACAAGATTTATGACCAAAAGCGAAGCAGAGGTTCAAAAAGCATTTGCCCATTGTGTTTTTAATGTCTGTATGAATAACCGTGATGACCATACAAAAAACTTTGCTTACCTGATGAATCAAAATGGTCAGTGGGAATTATCACCTGCTTATGATCTCACATTTAATACAGGCATGAATGGGTATCATCAAATGGATATTGAAGGAGAAGCATTAAAACCAAGTCGCAAAGACCTACTTGATTTAGCTAAAAACGCTGGACTAAATCTCAAGAAAAGTGAACTTGTATTAGATCATATTCTAGATGTGACTCAAGATCTGAGTCTATCTAGTCACGACTACCCGATTCGAAAACAAACTGTCTCGACGATAAAAAATATGCTTGAGCAAAATTGGCAACGACTCAACGGATAACACCACCAACACAGCCTTTGGGAATTTATTTCATCTCAGCGTTACATCAACTCACGCGTCAACAGCAGAGTTTTTAACTCCGCGTTCACATAAAGCTTAGATAGCAAGTCAGATGCGACTGCGTAGATAACCCTCTAACCCTCTGACCTGCACCGCGTAGCAAAAAGCCAAAGTACCGAAGTGCTTTGGCTTTTGTGATTGAATTAAAACTGAGGCGGAATATAAGTCAAGGTTCTACCCAAGATCCACAGCAAGAACAATACTACAGGTAAATGGAAAATCAGCTGTGTCACGGTAAAACCAATCACATCCTTGGCTTTGAGTTTTAAAATCCCCAGCATCGGCAACATAAAGAAGGGATTAATGAAATTGGGTAAGGCCTCAGCAGCGTTATAGACTTGC
>JASLJB010000365.1 GCA_030152605.1 Acinetobacter sp.
CCGGGATAATCCCATATTCACCCAAACCTGCCCGAATCGCACCTTTACGTGTGACATACACCATTTCATCAAAATGCTGTTCCTGCTGCACATAATTATGATGGCAGTTAATGGCTTGTTTGGTCATTTGAAAGCTCGGCAGTAACGGCCGGATCGCCTCAAGGATCAGTCGCATCATTTCACGGCGGTTTTCATAGGCATATTCCTGTGCCCATTCAACCGCTTCGACATAGTCATCAAAGCTATTGGAACCTTCTGCAAAGTAGGACAAGTCCTTATCCGGTACATGACCGAAGCGATGTTGCGCTTCTTTTTTGGCACGTTCGATAAAGTAAGTGCCAATCACATTGCCCAATCCGCGACTACCGGAATGTAACATCACCCAAACGTCTTGATTTTCATCCAGACACAGCTCAATAAAGTGGTTGCCACCACCGAGGGTGCCAAGCTGTTTTTGCCAGGTTGAGTCAAAGTGACGCAACATACGCTTCAGGCCAGGATGTTTGCTGGTGATGACACTGAGGCGTTTTTCCAGTGGCGAAAGGGTTGAGGCTTTGGCTTTGATCTGCTTGTGTAGTTCAAAGCCGACCGGAACTTTACGCTCAATCGCGTTACGTAGTGCGCTTAAGTTGTCTGGCAGTTGGGCGGCAGTTAAGCTTAAACGCAGTGCATTCATGCCACAGCCGATATCTACGCCGACTGCTGCGGGAATAATGGCATTTTTGGTTGGAATGACACTGCCGACAGTGGCGCCTTTGCCCACATGCACATCCGGCATCACCGCAATATGTGAGTGAATAAACTGTAGTTGTGACATTTTACGCAGTTGATTTAAGCTTTCTTCATCAACATCATTGGTATAAATTTTCACAGGAACGCCATATTCAGCTTTGGCGTTGAGTATCTTTTGTATGCCCATTTTTATTTCTCTAAGCAAGTTTTTTCTAGATCACTTTGATTTGATCTCGATATTTTGATCAATTGTTTTGATTTGATCTTGGTGTTTTTGATCAATATCAGTCTGATCATTCTGGTTGTGCTGGTATCCGAAGCGAAGTGCAATAGCGTATGTGATGCGCTGAGCGCCATACATAAAATGCAGGTACAAAAAAACCTAGCGAATGCTAGGTTTGATATGCATTCGGACACCATCAAGACAGTGTCCGTGAGTCGACGTCTGCTTGATTAATTTAAGTTATTTTCCAATTTAAGCATGACGATCTCCTCTAAAATTTTACAGATATTGAATCAAATATTGAATCTATGCATCAAGACTGATGCGCTAAATTGGGGCTGATTATAGATTGCTCAAGCAAATAGTCAAGCAAAATTTAACCAGCGCCCAAGTGTGCGTATTTGTGTCTATTCGTGTTTATCAGCATCCACAGGACGTACATCCATATCTTGATAAGAAATCAACTTGGTGTTGTTTTTCCATTTATAGCCTAACCAGATGGCGAGGAATAATGGAATACTGATGTAGGTCGAGAGTAAACCGATCCAGTCAATCTTACCACCGATGAGGGCTTGATAGTTCTGACCCAAGATAATAATCGTACATAGAATGAACGCAAACCACGGCCCAAATGGGAAGAACTTGGCTTTGTAGGCCAGATCTTTGACTTGAAAGCCCTGTGCGATATAGCCCTTTCTAAAGCGATAATGTGAAATCGCAATGCCTAGCCAGACGATAAATCCACACATGCCTGACATATTTAACAACCATGCAAAGACTTTTTGCTCACCGATAAACGTGGTTAAAAAGCACAGTGCAGCGACCCCAGTCGTGGCATACAAGGCATGCATTGGCACACCACGTGGATCGAGCTTGGCAAACCATTTCGGTGCACGGCCTTGTTGCGCCATACCAAACAGCATCCGGGTTGAAGAATACATGCCTGAGTTACCTGCTGATAAAATCGCAGATAAAATCACCGCATTCATCAAGCTGGCCGCAAATGCCAAACCGGCTTGGTTATAGAGTAGGGTAAATGGCGATAAGGTTACGTCACCATCACCGGCAGCTGCGAGGTGTAGATTTGGATCGTTATAGGCCACTAAGGTGCCGATAATGAAAATACACACTACATAGAACAACAAGATGCGCCAGAAAATTTGTTTGATCGCCAGGGGTATGGTTTTCTTGGGATTCTTAGATTCGCCTGCGGCCACCCCAACCATTTCAGTGCCTTGGAAAGAGAACCCAGCAATCATCGCCACCCCGATCATGGCTTGTAAGCCACCCACGAAGGGTGCATCACCCACGGTCCAGTTTTTCAGAATGGTTTGTGCAGGATCAAGCATGATTTTGGCGATCATATAGATACCGATGCCGATAAAGACCAAGATCGCCAAGACTTTAATTAAAGAGAATAAGAATTCACTTTCACCAAAACCTTTTACGGTCAGCGCATTGATCGCGAAGATAATCGCCAAGAACAGCGCACTCCAGTAGAAACCAGGAATATCTGGAAACCAGAATTTCATGATGAACTGAACCGCGACCAACTCGAAAGCGACCGTGATCGCCCAGTTGTACCAATAGTTCCAGCCCAATGCGAAGCCGAAACCTTCTTCAACGTATTTATTGCCGTAGGTAAAAAATGCACCAGAGGTGGGGTTGTGTGTGGCCAGCTCACCCAGACTGGTCATGAGAAAGTAAATCATGATCCCGACCAAGACGTAGGCCAGTAAGGCGCCACCCGGGCCAGCTTGCGCAATGGTTAAGCCAGATGCGAGAAAAAGTCCTGTGCCAATGGAGCCCCCAATGGCAATCATATTTAAATGTCGTGCACCAAGTTTTCTTTGTAGTTGAGGGTGATCTGAATCTTTCATCATGAGTCCTTCACTTGATTGTTTATTATTAATAGGCATGTATCACCTTAAATCCATTTTTATCAGTTTTAATACTCACCTGGCCGAACTGTAGTTCGAGTAAGCTGGTGTAGTTTAAAAATCGATTGGCGACGATCCACAGTTCACCTTTGGGTTTCAGGTGCGCTTGTGCATGTCGACATAGACCTTCACTTGCATCATAGTCAGTTTGAATACCCTGATGAAAGGGCGGATTGCTAATCAATGCATCTAAATTTAAAGGTGCATCTTGAATTCCAGTCACAGCGTGTAAATTAAGTTGTGTACTCGGAATAGCATTGCGCTCAAAAGTGAGTGCTGTTGATTTCAGTGCAAAGGCATCTACATCCAGTGCATGGATGATATTTGCGGGGTTTAATTTAGCCAAATAACAACTGATAATCCCCGCACCACAACCAAAGTCAGCCAGCGTGCCAGATTTAACTTGATCTAGAAAAGGCAATAATTCAGCGGTGCCGATGTCTAAGTGATCTTGGCTAAACACGCCAGGTAAGGCACATATTTCCAACTGACCCTGTTGCGATGGAATGTAATAACTTTTTACCCAACGCTGCAATGGTATTAAATCTATGCGTTGTTCTAGCGACATGAGCCACATTTGACAATGACGCGCACTATCGAGCTTGAGGGTTTTGCCATAGCGTTGCAGCTGTTTGGCAGCGCGCTCAATGCCCGCTTTCTTTTCACCGACCAAAAAAACCTGTTGCTTTGCATCGAGATGCGCAGCCACTTGATGCAATACGTATTCGAGTAAAGTTTTTGATTTGGGTACAAAAATTACGACTTGATCAAACGTTTGATCTGGGAATTCGACTGAAAAAATAGACTTCATCTGTGCCGCAAGATGCGCTTGATGATCACTAAAATTCCATGTCCAATGCACAGCCTCTACATCAGGGGCCAGTGTTTGCACCAGTCGATCGGCGGGCGCGTGAATGAACAACACACGGCCTTTGAGATAATTACGTTGTCGGAGGACAACTTCACTTTTTGGATCCATTCTCGTCACTTATACGTTAAATTGAATACAGTTTTGGCCCCGAGTGGGGCCGAATCAGGTTGCTGTGCAGAGCAGACTTATTTTGAGTCTGAAACAGCGGGCGTAGCAGGTAATAAGATATTTAAAATCAGTGCACTAATGCCGCCCGTGGCGACGCCGGAGCTAAAAATATTTCGAATCAGTTCGGGGAGATGTTCAAGGATTTGTGGGACTTGTGCCACCCCTAATCCGAGCGCTAACGAGATTGCGATGATCAGTAATGCACGGCGATCTAAATGCACCCCGGATAAGATATTAATACCGGATGCAGCCACCGCGCCAAACATCACCATGACCGCACCGCCGAGTACCGCTTGTGGCACCACTTGGATCACGCCAGCGACAATCGGGAATAGGCCCAGCAGGATCAGTAAGAACGCAATCCAAATGCCAACATAACGACTGGCGACACCAGTAAGTTGGATCACACCATTATTTTGTGCAAATACCGAGCTTGGGAAGGTATTAAAAATCCCCGCCAACAATGAGTTGGCACCATTGACCAAGACACCGCCTTTAATGCGTTGCATCCATTTTGGCCCATCGACCGGTTGGTTGGAGATCTTCGATGTAGCAGTAATATCACCAATCGCTTCCAGTGAAGTCACCAAATAGATAAATGCCATCGGGATAAACAAGCCCCAATTAAAGCTCAAGCCAAAATGCATCGGGGTTGGAATTTGGATGATCGGCGTGTCTTTGAGGCTAGAAAAGTCTAAATACCCCATAAAGCCGGCCAAGATATAACCAATCACCAGCGCAATCAGAATGGCTGAACTTTTGATCCACACCACCTGAATACGATTCAGAAGGATGATGATCGCCAATACCGTACACGACATAATCAAATTGTCTGCGCTGGCAAAGGTGTTGGCTTGCATGGCTTGGTAACCACCGCCCATGCTGATTAGGCCTTCTTTGATCAGGGTCAGGCCGATCAACAGCACCACGATCCCCGTCACCAATGGCGTGATCAGTTTCTTCACCCAAGGCAGGATACGTGATACGCCCATTTCGATAAATGAGCCTGCAATCACCACGCCAAAGATCGCGGCCATGACCTGATCCACTGGGGTGCCGGAGGCCACCATGGCACTGCCGATGCCAATAATCGGGCCGATAAAGTTAAAACTGGTGCCTTGAACGATCAATAGACCTGCACCAAAAGGGCCAACTTTTTTGCATTGTAAGAAAGTTGCAATACCGGAGATCACCAAGGACATGGATAAAATCATATTGGTATCTTTGGCGGAAACACCCAGCGCCAAACAGATTAATAATCCGGGGGTCACAATCGGGACGATAATCGCGAGTAAATGTTGTAACGCTGCAAAAAAAGCCACCCAAGATTTGGGACGGTCATCTAAACCGTAAATTAAATCAATCGCAGGTTTAGAGGGAGATGAGGGATCGTGTTGTGACATAGGGGCGGGGTTGTAGGCAAGATGGCGCTATTCTAATCGAGTGGGCTGATATTGGAAACAAAAAAGCAAGAATTGCCAAGATGTTCGCCGAAATAGCACAGTGCTTGCAGCGAAAACAAAAATCCAGCGCGCTGCAGCCTAGATCAAGCCTCGCGCAGGTCTGTGATGTTGCTCATGACTTATCCTAAGTGACAGTTTTAGACAGTCCTTCTTAGACGGTTCTAGACAGCACTAAATAGTCTTGAGCAGCCTTAAAGTTTATAGGTCGACAGTAAAATACTGGTTTCTGTGTTGTAAATACCTGGAATGGTGCGAATCCGATCGAGGATTTTATCAAAGCGCTGTAAATCATCTGATTTGAGTTCAACCAACAAATCCCATTTGCCATTGGTGGAGTGTAGTTTGCAGACTGCTGGATCGACCCGTAACTCTCGAATCACCGCATTGGCTTTATTGCCTTCTAACATGATATGCATCCAAGCCCGAATCACATCTTTTTCAACACTGGGTTTTACTCGGACCGTGTAGCCCGTGATGATGCCATTGGCTTCCATCGACTCGATACGCTTTTGTACGGTGGCCCGAGAAAGCCTGAGTGTGCTGGCCATGGTGGTGATGGATATTCTTGCGTTGTCCCGGAGTAAACCGAGGATTTGGTCATCTGTATTATTCATTTTGATTTTATCCCTCACCAAATTGAAAAAATATAGGTCATTTTAAGCAAAATACCAACTTTTTTGAATCGAATTGATTACTCATACTTAAGCTCATCTGTAG
>JASLJB010000006.1 GCA_030152605.1 Acinetobacter sp.
GCGGCGGAGAGCTATATCGAGATCGCGAAGAAAATTGCAGCACAACTCCCGCAACAACAGAAAAATCCACAACGCATTTTCTAATCCGCTTGATCCGTAGCTGTAAGCGCATGAGCGCTTGCGGTTACGGCATGCTTAAAGTTGTTGGCTGAGGCTGTTGGGGGTGCCGTAGCGTCGTTGCCAAGCACGCACCAATTGCCAATGCCAGAGCAGATAACTCAAGCCACTCAGGAGCAATGCGATACAGGTCGCTTCGATCAACAATCCCGTGGCCAAGATCTTGGCGATACTCAGATCCAGTGGGCCATGTCCCCAATGCAAAATCCAATCCTGCAACTGCACTAATAAAGCTTTAAGTCTCTCGATGTTCAGCATCGGTGCCTGAAAGATTTTACTGCCGATCCAAAACCCAGTCCAAATAATCGGCACAAAGGTTACAGGGTTCATCAGCCATGCCAGCAGTAGCGCAATTGGTAAATTGACTTGTAATAGCAATACGCTGAGCAGGATCAAGAGACTATGTAAGGGGATCGGAAGGATGCCCCAAAAGCTGCCGATGAAAATGGCGATCGCGATGGAACGTCGGTTGATATACCACAGCTTAGGGTTGCTGGCGCGATCCCCAAAAATCCGCATGATCTTGAGTGCTTTGACGTGTTCAGGGCGGGGGAGCCAAGTTTGCAGAAAAGGCTTGAACATAAGGGCGCGAAGCTGTTGAGCAAGAAGTGCGGTATTTTGCCTGAATGTGGAATAAATCTACAGTTTTTTTACACCGCGTAAAGTAATTTAAGCATGCTTTCATTGCACCTTGTTGATGTTACATTTCACGCTGATGCTCGGTTGCAACTGATCTCTGAGGCAGTGCGCTTGTCAGCATAGTGTTTAGGATCTATCACCGCTCAAATCCAAATTCGGTATGGATCGTGTAAACGACACTGCCGACTACAAATTATAATAAAACAAGTTTGGTGGAGCTATCTCAGTGAAAGTGATCAATAAAAATAAATATCCTTCAATTTGGTTATGTTGTCTTACAATTCAGCTTTTGCGAGCAACGTGAATCTGTCCTAACCTGCCTTGACTATAAAGATTGAGGTCAATGGATGATTTCATGGTTTTTTATTGCAATGGTGGTCACGGTGTTGTTGACACCCGGACCCACCAACACTTTACTGGCGTCGTCAGGGATTCAGGTTGGCGTGCGTCGTTCTTTGATGCTAGTACCCGCGGAAACATTGGGTTATTTAGTATCGATCACCCTATGGGGTGTTTTAATCGGTTCTGTTTCGGGAAAGTATCCTGCTATTCCCTCCATATTAAAATTATTCAGTGCCAGCTATATTTTATTTCTCGCCTTTAAACTGTGGAAAAATAGCACAGATGATCTCGATGCAACGGTGTTGAGTATTCGCGCCCGTGAACTGTTTTGCGCCACCTTACTTAATCCCAAAGCTTTACTATTTGCTTCGGCAATTTTTCCGCCAATCGTCTGGAAACATTCAGTCGCCTATACCTCGCATATGCTGATGTTTGTCTGCCTGATTGTACCGATCGCGATTTTATGGACCTGCATCGGATCGATCTTGGTGAAAAATGATCAGAAATGGTTGACCCAGAATAACTTACAACGCTCAGCCTCAGTGCTGTTGGTATTTTTCTGTATTCCACTCAGTTATTCAGCCCTGACCAGTTTGTAAATTTGATACTGTGCAACAGTGCTAAGGCTTGAGTTTGAGGACTGTTGTTGCGATTCGAGCGGATTGAAAAGATTTCTTTCAAGCTGATTTTACGTTAAAGTACAGCGCAATAAGTGTTTAGTAATTTTGAGATATTTAAATGAGCATCAAGTCTGATCGTTGGATTCGCGAGATGAGCGAAAAACACGGCATGATCGAACCATACGCAGCCAATCAAGTCCGCCTGAATGAACAAGGCGAAAAAATTGTCTCTTATGGCGTATCAAGTTACGGTTATGACGTGCGCTGTGCACCAGAGTTCAAAGTCTTTACCAATGTTCACTCGGTGATTGTCGATCCAAAAAACTTCGACTCGAACAGCTTTATCAATGTGGACTCGGATGTCTGTATTATCCCACCAAACTCTTTTGCCTTGGCACGTACGGTGGAGTATTTCCGTATTCCACGTAATGTCTTGACCATCTGCCTAGGCAAATCGACTTATGCACGCTGTGGCATCATCGTCAACGTCACCCCGCTTGAGCCAGAGTGGGAAGGTCACGTGACTTTAGAGTTTTCCAACACCACCAACTTGCCAGCGCGAATCTATGCCGGTGAAGGTGTCGCACAAATGCTGTTCTTTGAAAGCGATGAAGTCTGCGAAACCTCATACAAAGATCGTGGTGGTAAATACCAAGGTCAAACGGGTGTGACTTTACCGAAGGCTTAAGTTTTTATCTAAACCACGGCCTACTGGTCATGCGGATCATGCATGTACGTCAAGCCATGTGCTGTCAAAAAAGTAAATCGAGTTCGGTTTACTTTTTTTTTGTCCTGTTTAACACCGTGTGAATAAATATAACAAAACGCGTGTTAAAAAAATTGTAAAGAGAGATGTTGACTTAGTGGTTTGAATATCCGTGGTTTTTTTAATAAATCAGCATTGTATTTTTTATAAAAGCAATTTTTTAACATTACACTTGTCGGAAATATCCATTAAATCCTGTTTTGACTTTGCCTTTAAAATCAGAAATCACTATGATGAAAAATCACGCTTATAAAGTGTGACCAAGACATTAAAACTTGAATAGAGTATGTAACACATCTCGACAGTTTGGCACTGAGGCCGTGAGCAATACCAGGACTTGTATTGGGTCGATGTTGAGTCACTTGCGATGCAGTGTTTAGAGCAAGTGTTTAGAAAAAGTACTTAGAAACTACTGAAGAATATCCAATAAAAATATGGTGCGGAGCATCGTATAAACTCGGAAGGTCAAGATGACTATACTTTCTTATACGCGAACCTTTGAGAAAACCACGCTGGCCAGTGTGCTGGGTCTGTGTTTAAGTGCGAATGTTTTTGCGCTTGAAGCTTTGTCAGATGACCGTCTTAGTGAGACCACTGGCGAAGGGATTGCGATGTTGCCGCAGGATGCCTACTTTGTATTTCGTGGGGCGGGTGCCAACGAAAGCAAGGAGCAACTTTTTAAAGACCGTCAAAAAGATACGGGGTATTTTCACTTTATTCCTGTCGGGCCGCTGACGCTTGCCGCGCAAGACACCAACAAAGACGGTGTGGTGAATGCCAGTGATCATAGTGTGGGCAAGGCGGATTTATATCTCTACGGCTTGGCATTGTCCAAGTCGGATAACGATAGCAATAGTCGACTCGCCGCAACGGAAGACGTGGCCAAAATCCGCAGTTGGGGAACTGCCGCCAACCCTTGGGTACTCAATGTTTTGACCGAGACCAATGTACCGAATTTTGGCGCAAGTAATTGTACGGGCGCGACCGATCCGAGTTGCCAAGTTTCTTATATGAGTTTTGAGGCGCCCTTGTATGAGGCTGGCGCGCGTGATCCTGCGGGCGCGGATGCCTATCAGCTAAAGCTGGCCACATGGCTTGATGCCTTTGCGTTGGATCAAAACAAACCCGTCGGGGATAGTAACTTATATCATTTGGGCGAGAAGCCGGGCACATCAGATCCGACGCGCGCCAATCGGTTACGTTTACAAGCCATTTGGAATAATTTCAGCCTCAATGGCAGTCGGGTGCAAGTCTTTCAAACCTTGGGTGGCGCCAGCAACAGTGCTGGGATGAGTGTGTTTTATAACAACACTTTAGGCGTTGCAGCATTACTGCGACTAAATAGCGGTGATGGCAATGCGCTGCGCACGGATACAGGTACACAAAATGTATTGCGCCTGAGTACACGAGAAAGCAGCGATAGTCAAAACCTACAAACCCCGGCCATCAATAATACTGCGGCACCGAACTTTGATCCTAACGAAGGCATTTTTATTCAAAACTTAAATGCCAACATCGTACTCGGTTCGCTTTATCAGCCACTGATCTTGGGCTCAGATGGCAAGAACTTTAGCCTTGAGTTGGCACGGATTCCAAATAAAGCAGAGATTTATAAGAAGATTTATATCGACTATGACAACCCCAACAGCAGCAGCTACACCGGTTCAGTGTGTAACATCTATCAGTGTGGCAGTAATGGACTCAAGGGTTATCAAGGCAATAACGCCACACACAGCAGTATCAGCATCGGTTCAACCGAGTACGATGCCGCGAGAAACCAACTTAGCGCTTATAAAGGCGCAGATGCTATCGGGATTTCTTTTGGCGCGCCGGTTTATATGCAGAAAAATGAGCCAAAACTACCGAGCATCTCACAGAACATGGGCTCTGGTGTGATCGATGGTGTGCTGATTCAGCATATGAAAATCACCACCAAAGGCTTATAGGGGAGCAGCATCATGAAGAAACTACTATTCTTGCTGAGTGTGCTTGCTTCAGCGACCAGTGCACAGGCCGGTTTGATCGCACTCGACAATCAAGCCTTAGGTGAAGTACAAGGTCAGGCGGGGGCCGATCTGTCATTAAAGTTGGCACTCAATCAAACTGCAAATGGTCAGTTTGATAGCAATCTGTGTAAGGACCGTGCCTATTGTCATATCGCGTTGAGCCTGAACAATCGTTATGTGCAGCGTCAAAATGGCGATACTGATCTGTCTTGGAGCCGACCGGACAGCAATTCCGGGCGCAAGTTATGGTTGGTGTTTAAGGGCGTGCAGGGCAGTCTCAATATCCAAAAGCTCGGTTTGGATGGCGTCGATCTTGGCTATCGCAATAAAAACAATACTGAGATCTTAAAGCCGTCGATGCAGTTAAGTTTCTCTGCGGCGATGCCGATTCAGATCCGCAACTTTGGTTTTGAGGCGATATCGATCGAGCAAGATAACTTTCAAAGCTCCAGTGTCGATGCCGGCAGCAGCGCTAACGCGGCCGATCATGGCTATCTCAAAGCCAATACCTATTCCAGTGCTGCTGCGGATATGAGCAGCGGCAAGTCTTCACAGTTTGATAAAAATAAGGAAGTTGGTTTTACCGGCATGATGATCCACGGCAATATGGCCTTGAATGGAAAAGTCATGGTGTTTAGTTGCGATGGCAGTCACCCACGCTGTTAAACGCTAAACAGCGTTCGGCATGCAGATCAAGCTGGATCGGCCGCAGCCCAGTACGGATTCCAAGGATGAAATAATGAAGCACAAACCACACAGACCACAGCAACAACATTCACAAGTGCAGCAGCAACCAGCACAACAGCGACAGCAACAACAAAAAGTCATGTTGTCTATGCTCAGCCTGAGTGTGATCGCCGCGATGTCACATGCGCATGCACTGCAACCGATGAGTGATCAAGACCTACGTGCCATCAATGGACAAGATGGCATCAGCATGAATATCGGCTATAGCGAGGTCAAGATCGATGAAGTGGCGTGGGTTGACCAAGCTGGCAAGGCCAGTGGTGACGGTGAGCAAGCGCTCAAAGCTGGACTTGGTAATGTGCAGATCAGTCGTGGTGCGTTGCCGAATGATCAAAAACTTGGCGCGGATGTGAAGTTTGATGTCTACTCATCGACCACCCAAGGCAAATCCACAGCAGGGATTAATTTAAACGTCGCATCCACTTTGGGTAAGTTG
>JASLJB010000043.1 GCA_030152605.1 Acinetobacter sp.
TTGATTGGCCCTAGCGACAATGCTACGGGATCAATATTCGGGTAGCTCAGCATTGCTGCTCCTTGATTCGATATTTTGCACAGATTTTAGCTGAATCTAGGCAAAAATGTTGTACATTCAATGTGTAATATTAGCGAGTAAAGTCTATGTGTATTGTGGCATTTGCATGGCAGCTCTTGGATCAGCAGCCTTTATGTTTGATTTCCAATCGTGATGAATTTTATCAACGCCCCACTTCAATGTTGAATGCTTGGCCGAATAGCCCGATTATTGCGGGTCAAGACTTGCAGTCTGGCGGTACATGGATGGGGGTGACAGCACAAGGGCGTTGGGCGATCGTGACCAATTTTAGAGACGGCCAAGATCGCCGTGATTATCCCACCTCACGTGGCGCATTGATTCAGAAATATTTAGCGTCTACTCAGACTCCAATTCGATTTGCCCAAGAATTGGAGCAGCATCAGTGTGATTATGCAGGCTTTAATTTATTTGTCGGGGATCTCAAGCAGGCCGTATATATGAGCAATCGCGGTGAAGCCCCGCAGGTATTATCGCAGGGGGTGTACGTGGTCTCCAATGGTTTGCTGTCAGAGGATTGGGCCAAAACACAGCATTTACGCAAACGTTTTACCCAAGAGTTTTTACCTTTGGCGCAACAAGGCCGTCCGGATGCGGAATTGGATGCGGTGGTTTGGGATATTTTACAAGATCAACGTCAAGTGATCATGACGGATTTGCCCAACACTGGGATCGCGGTTGAATTTGAACAGCTATTGTCTTCAACCTATATTGAGAGTCCAAGCTATGGCACACGCTGTTCGAACTTTCTGCGCATTCAAGATGAAAAAATTCATTGGACAGAAAAAACCCAGCAGGGTGAACATGCTGGGCATATTGAAACACAAAATATCTATTTGTTAGACAGTCACGATATTTAAGCTGACGATGGTTTTCTTTTTTCGATCAGCTTGCCAAGTAACAGTCCAATCTCAAACAGCATCCACATCGGCACCGCAAGCATGATCATCGAGATGGCATCTGGTGGCGTGGCAAACATCGCGATGAAGAAACAACCGACGATGATGAAGCGTCGTTTTTCTGCCAAGGTTTGGGTGCTGACCAGTCCAGCCAAGATAAACACCAAGGTGATAATCGGAATTTCGAAAGTCAGGCCAAAGACCAAGAACAGCTTTAAACAGAAGGCCAGGTAGCTATTGATATCCGTCATCGGTGCCACGGTATCTGGGGAAACACTGATAAAAAAATGCAAAATAGACGGCAATGCGATGAAGTAAGCAAACGCAATCCCCGCATAAAACAGCAAGATGCTGCCAAATAGCAGCGGAAAGGCCAAATTCTTTTCTTTTTGGTACAGCGCTGGTTTGATGAATGACCACAACTGATAAATGATAAATGGCATTGCCAACATGATGGCGATAAAAAAGTTTAGTTTGAACGGCGCCATAAATGTCGCAGTCACATCAGTCGCGATCATGGTGGATTGGGCTGGAAGTTGAGCACGCAGTGGTTCAGACAGCGTTGAATAGGTTTTGTTGGCAAAAGGCAGTAAGCAGAAAAAGAACAGCAACAACACGGCCACGATCTTAAAAAGATATTGGCGTAACACCATCAGATGCTTGGTAATCGGCATGGTTTCGAGCTGTGCTTGCTCATCTTGTATTTGGGTGTCTTGTGGCTGTGGTGGTTGTAGCTCGGGACTCAGCGTGTTACTCATACGGCCACCTTGTAATTAGATTCTTTTTGCTGCTCTGGTGGCACTTCTAGCGCTAAGTTGCTTGCATTTTCACTGCGCGCTATTTCTTCAGCCGTCAATGCATCTTGAGTGTTTGGATTTAATGGGGCATGGGCCGATTCAGTCGCCACCGGGCGGTATGGTGTGTTGTTAGATTGAATGCTATTAAATTGATCACATTCAGTCCGAGTGCTTACCAGAAAAAGTAAGGTGTGCGGTGTTGAAATATAACGATAAACAAAAGTGGAGTTTTTATTATCCGTGGCTGCATGTTGCTGTTGTTGTTCTGCAGCGTGTATGGTTTGTTGTTGTAATTCTTGCATTTGTGCCTGCATCTTCTGCTCTAAGGCTTGGATACGATTCATCTCAGCATTCATTTGTTCGCGGAGTTCGGAAAGACGTAATTCTCGGTCGATGTCATTTTGCACATTGCTGATTAAGGTCTTAAATTTACTATAGCAGCGCGCTGCAAAACGGGCAGCTTCCGGCAGTTTATCTGGCCCGAGCACCAACAGCGCAATGATGCCAAAGACCAATAGTTCGGAAAATCCTACATCAAGCATACCGGTGATCTCCTCGCTCAGTGTTTCACTGAGGAGTTGGTTTCAGTGTGATTTTTTTCATGTTCTAGCGTGAGTGGCTCGTTTAAGCTTGCCGTGGTATTTTCTTCTTCTTTGATCGATTTTTTAAAATCTTTGACTGCACCACCGACATCTTTGCCGAGATTTTTCAGTTTCGATGTACCAAACAGTAAAATTACCACGATTGCAAAGATCAGTACGTGCCAAATTGATAATCCAGCCATGTTGTTAACTCCTTCATAGTTGCAGCTATCTGAACAGTTCTAAGTGACATCGCAGTGACAGTAATATTTCAATTCAACGACAGGGCTAGAAAAATGTGATTCGATTCAAGCGCTAGTGGTTGAGGCACAAAACCGCGTGCTAGTATTTATCCGAACACAAACTTTGGAATTTGTCTGGTGACTTTATTATTCCCACTGTTTTCATTTATTTGCGGTCTCATTGTGGCCAGTACTGCGCCAAGTGCGCGGATTAAAAGCTTACTTTCTTCATTACTTGCACGTATTTTTATACCGATCGTGATCATTTATAACGTGGTGTTTTATCGTGAGGGGAGTTTGAGCTTGATGTTGCTCAGCTTAGGCTCCGCGGTGTTGCTGTTCGCTACATACTACGTTTTATTCAGAGACCGTCTACAAGCACTTTGTTTTAGTTATACCAATATTGCGTGGCTTGGGTTTCCAATTGCAATCGCATTATTCGGGCCTGAAGTCAGTGCGCCGATGATTGCCTTATATATCGGTGGATCATTGTTTGGCAACGTTTGGGCAGTGAGTGCAGTCAGTGCCGAAGCGCAATCTTTCCGCTCTATATTCAACAAAGTCATTCAGTCACCACCGGTGCTGGCCTTGCTGATTGCAGCG
Organism: Acinetobacter sp.; assembly: GCA_030152605.1. Classification (GTDB taxonomy): domain Bacteria; phylum Pseudomonadota; class Gammaproteobacteria; order Pseudomonadales; family Moraxellaceae; genus Acinetobacter. Next base: position 3,201 of record JASLJB010000043.1, read on the forward strand.
CTGTTACGTTGGATTGGTGTACAAGATCTCCCCCATCAACAGTGGATTGATCTTTTATATCGCGGATCGAAGTGGGGCATGAGTTTCACCGGTATGTGCGTGCTGGGGATGTGGTTAAGACATACGCGCGTGGCGATCGATGACTTATGGGTGAGTACGCGAATTGCAGTGTTGAAAATGCTGTGTGGGGCGGTCATCTGTGCTTTGGTCTATGCATTGTTGCCACTTCCAAGTTTGCCGCATGCGATCCCCGTATTGTTTTTATTGTTCTGCCTACCACCAGCGGCCAATATTGTGGCCTTGGAAACCCATTATCAGGGCAGTGGAACTTCGGCCAAATATATTGCTGCAGGCACCATGGTCAGTGGCGTGATCATCTTGCTTTATGCGGTGATACTGCAGTTTGTTCTTTAAGTTGCAGCGCGGATGATCAGCACTGCAACTTAAAGCTGCTAAGTCTTAAAAACCAAGCTTAAAATCAAGCGTTAAAGAATCTCAGCTTTAAAGATCGCTTAAACTGGCACTGAATAATTTCATGGCTTGTCCGCGATGGCTGATTTTATTTTTTTCAACTTTGCTCAGTTCTGCACTACTGAGATTCAGTTCAGGCAACCAAAACAAAGGATCGTAGCCAAAGCCATGCTCACCACGTGGCGCTTCGAGTAATTCACCGGACCATGTGCCTTGAAAAATTTTTGGTAGTGGATCGTCTGCATGTTCCACCAAGGCCAAGACACAGACAAACATCGCTTCCAGCGGCTGATCTGCTTGGCGTAAGGGGGCGACATCTTTGAGGAGTTTGGCGTTATTGGCGGCATCATCGCCGTGCGCACCTGCATAACGTGCTGAATAAATTCCGGGTGCACCACCAAGGATCGACACACATAGCCCAGAGTCATCTGCAATCGCCGGTAGACCAGACTGTCGTGATGCGTGACGGGCCTTGATGATGGCATTTTCGACAAAACTCAGACCATCTTCGATCGCATCTTCAATGTTGAGTTTCCCTTGTGCAACCACCGTGACAGGCAAATTCAATTGGCTAAATAAATGTTCAAATTCAGTGATTTTACCTGTGTTATTACTGGCGAGAACCAATTGTTTTTTCGACAACCAAGTATTTGCAGACATGATGTTAAGGCCATGAGAGATAAAATGGTGCTCATTTTAACTGATTTTGATGATGACTTTAGCTTTGATTTTTGAGGATAGTTTTCAAGGATTAACAGATTTTCATCTTGGCAAAAAAAAGCACCCGAAGGTGCTTGATGGATCAGGTGCAACTTACTGTGCTTGAATCCATTGGTCAGCACGTTCACGCGCTGTACGAATTTGGTCTTGAGTCAAGTTTACGGCCAAAGCCGTTTTTTTGGTTTCTGACATGTTCATGACTTTGTTATCGAGCATGCCGTCGCGGGTAGACAGTTCATACCACTGATAAGCACCCATATAGTTTTTCTTTTTTTCTTCCATCATTGCCAAGTTAAAGCTGGCACGGTTGTCACCATGGCTGGCTGCTTTTTCAAAATATTGGCGTGCAAGCGTTTCATTTTTAGAAACACCCATACCGTCTGCATACATACGCCCAACATTAAGTTGCGCAGAAGAAATACCTTGATCTGCTGCCGCTTTAAACCACGCAAACGCTTGTTTCACATCACGTTGAATTTCTTTACCGGCTTGGTAATGCGTGCCGAGATAGAACTGAGCAGCGGCTTGACCAGATTTAGCAGCACGTTGTAAGTCTTGAACTGACATGTGCGCATATTGCGCAGCCAGTGCAGAGGTTGATTGTTGTTGGGGAATATAGTCCGCATGGGCATTCATGCTCAGCAGACCCATGATAAAAGTACTGCCTAAAATTAACTTTCTCATAAAGCGCTCACTCGATAAATTGCGACTTCGCCAAACAAATTTGGGCTGTACTTACTGAGTAAGCTGCCTTGTTGGTTCCCATTCACTGCAAGTCGATTAATAATTTGAA
>JASLJB010000381.1 GCA_030152605.1 Acinetobacter sp.
TCCAAAATTCGCAGAGCAAGCACATTTAACAGGTGAAATGATTGCAAAACAAGGGAAAACCTTGGTTTATGGTGGTGGTCGTTCTGGTTTGATGGGTATTGTAGCAGACAGTGCGCTGGCTGCAGGTGGCCGAGTGATTGGGGTCATGCCACAAAGCTTGGTGGATAGTGAGTTGGCACACCCGGAGTTAACCGAGTTGTATATCGTTGAAAATATGCACGTACGTAAAACCAAAATGTCTGAGTTGGCTGATGCTTTTGTGGCGATGCCAGGTGGCGCGGGGACACTCGAAGAAATTTTTGAGCAATGGACCTGGGCGCAATTGGGGATTCACCTCAAACCTTGTGCCTTCTTAAACGTGAATGGCTACTATGATCAGCTGATCGGCTTTATCCGTTCAACCGCAGACAAAGGTTTTACGCATGCTCGATTTACTGACGCCTTGATCTGTACCGATTCAATTGCAGAAATCTTGCAGCATTTTGAAGACTACGTGGCACCTGAACCAAAGTGGAGTCATGTTGATCAGCAAGCCTTGGTTGAGCAATAGGGGCGAGTGGCGTCATGAAAGTCATTACTGTCGCGGCGGCTGTGATCGTGAATGATCAGCAGCAGCTGTTATTGGTGCGTAAACGTCATACAGCATTCTTTATGCAGGTCGGTGGCAAACTCGAAGCCAATGAGTTGCCTGAAACGTGTATGTTGCGAGAAATCAAAGAAGAGATCGGTGCAGATGCTGAGATCCAACAGTTTATCGGTCGCTTTGAAACCCTGGCGGCCAATGAAGCGGATCATCAGTTGGTGAGTTATGTGTATTCGGTCAAGTTAAAACAAGCGCCGAAGATCGATGCTGAAATTGCAGAAATGCGCTGGCTCAGTCTTAATGCTGCTGATCTGGCGGATCAGACCTGGTTGGCGCCACTGACGACTGAGGTGGTGATTCCGTGGTGTCAACAGCACTTGGCTACCGTTGCGGTTTGAGTTGACCTGCTGAAATACTCGCAATATACACCTCGCTACAACCGAGCTGTTTTAAGGCCTGTGCCAGTGCATGCACAGAACTGCCGGTGGTCACCACATCATCAAGGATCAACACCCGGGCATAGCGCTGTTCAAGGTTGCGACTGAGCTGAAACTGCTGTTGGATCTGTTCGAGTCGTTCAACACGGCTGAGGCCTTTTTGTGAATGTTGTGCGCTGCGCAAGATCGGTTGCCAGATCGGAAGTTTGAGTTGTGCGGAGACTGTTTTGGCGATCAGCATCATTTGATTGTAACCACGTTCGATCAGACGTTGTTTTGAGATCGGCATCGGCACCAAGGCATCGACTTTGGGCAGATCCAAGCTGAGCAAGCAGGCGGCGAAGAGCGCTTGATAATGCAGTTGCTGCTCATACTTAAATTTTTGAATTAACCGGTCGATCGGGAAGCGATAGTGACAGGCCACCAAAATCTGTTGTTCATGTCGCTGGATGCTGTGCCGCGACCACGGTAAATCCTGCCAGCAGTCGAGGCAGAGTCCATGATATTGCTGATGATCCAAGCCACACAGCATGCAGGGCAGTGCACGTGCCATCATTGATTTTAAAATCTGCATGAGGCGCTGCAAGAGGCGGGTTGTATGTTGCTGCGCCCGCGATCGATTGCTGAATCTCGGGCGGCGGTGAGATCGAGTATTCCGCTTAGACGTAGGCATAACGTGGTGCTTGTGGCAACCAACGTTGTAATAAAGCATCTGCTGCGAGGGGGTGCTCTTTTAAGATCTGCCCTGCAACTTGATGCGCCTGCGCCAATAAATGATCATCGCGTTCCAATTTGGCCACTCTAAAGCCCATGTCTCCCGTTTGTTTGGTGCCGAGTAACTCACCCGGGCCACGCAGTTCCAAGTCCTTTTCCGCGATCACGAAGCCATCATTACTTTCTCGCAAGATGCGTAGGCGTTCTATACCATTTTGCGATAAGGGATGTTTATACAGCAGGGCACAGAAGCTGGCCTGAGCGCCTCGACCGACCCGACCACGTAACTGATGTAGTTGTGATAGGCCCAAGCGTTCTGCATTTTCAATCACCATGATCGAGGCATTGGGTACATCGACTCCGACTTCGATCACCGTGGTGGCGATCAGGAGTTGTAGTTGATTGTCCTTAAACTGCTGCATCACTGCTTGTTTTTCTTCAGACTTCATCTTGCCGTGTACCAATCCGATCTGCAGTGCAGGAAAGCGCTGCTGAATTTCGGCAAAGGTGGCTTCAGCGGCCTGAGCATCCAATGTTTCGGACTGCTCGACGAGGGTGCAGACCCAATAGGCTTGTTTACCATCCAAGCAGTTACTGACAATGCGTTGCAGCACTTCTTCACGGCGATCAAGTGGAATGGTCACGGTTTGGATCGGGGTACGGCCGGGAGGCAGTTCATCGATGACTGAGGTATCCAAATCCCCGTAGGCCGACATCGCCAAAGTACGTGGGATCGGGGTGGCGGTCATGATCAATTGATGCGGTGTGGTATTGTCCTGACCTTTGTTGCGCAAGGCCAGACGTTGATCGACGCCAAAGCGATGTTGTTCGTCGATGATCACCAAGCCCAATTTGTTGAATTCAACATGGTCTTGAAATAGGGCATGTGTCCCGACCACCAAATGCGCACTGCCATCTTTGACCTGTTGTTCGATTTCA
>JASLJB010000127.1 GCA_030152605.1 Acinetobacter sp.
CTGTTTGCACGCATGGATTGGTTTCGTCAACTCCATCGTGCACGTTTGTATTGGTCGAATGAGTCGCGCGTCATCCCGATCGTCAAACCAAAACTGATGAAGTTTGGACAGAAATTGGCGGAAGCTTTTATCAAATTTCAAATCAAAGACCCACAATTGGCGCAAAAACTCACCCCAGATTATGTGATGGGATGTAAGCGCATTTTGATCTCCAACAAATATTATCCAACCTTCAATCGTGCCAATGTCGAGTTAATCACAGATGCAATTCAGGAAGTAACTGAAGACAGTATCATCACCCGCGATGGTCAGGAACGTAAAATCGACTGCCTTATTTATGGCACTGGTTTTATTACCGACCCACGTATTTATCTTAAGTCTTTTAACTGTTACGGATTAGGCGGACTAGAGCTGAAACAGGCTTGGCAAGCCGGTGCTGAAAGTTATTATGGTATCTGCACCAAGCACTTTCCCAACCTATTTCAACTCTTAGGTCCCAATACTGTACTTGGTCATAACTCAGTGATCTTTATGATCGAAGCGCAGGTCAACTATATTATCCAATTGATTAAACTGGTAAATACATCCTCGGCCAGAGCCGTGGTTGTGCGTGATGAGGTGCAAGATCAGTTCAATGCGCGCGTCCAACAACAACTCAAAGGTACAGTATGGCAGTCGGGATGTGTCAGTTGGTATCAGCAAGATGGCGGTAAAAACTTTGCGCTCTGGCCGACCTATACGTGGAAATACTGGCTCGAAACACGTACGCTCAATCCCAAAGATTATCAACTGGTCATATAATATCGCTATAATTAGGGCAATCCATTTTTACTGATAATTTTTATGCAATCGCTTTGGTTAATATTCCAACTGCTGTTTTGTTTATTGCTCGGTTTCGTACTTGCTAAAAGAATTCCCCAACCTATCGAGAAAATCTGCTTTCAGATATTGCCGTATTTTACTTACCTATTGCTGATCGTGATTGCTATGGAGTTTGCACAAACACTGCATCAGATCCCACATCCAGCACAAATTCTGTCCAATGCGATACTCATCGCATTGGCGACTTCAATTGGAAGTTTTGTCTGTTGCTATGCTGTGTTTCGCATGATTGGTATCCAGCCCATGCAAGGCAATATTTCTTCTGCATTGTTTTTAAAATCACTACTCAATATCAGCTATGCTTTTATCGCACTGCTGGTCGGCTATAGCGCAGCCATCGGCCTCAATCACCTCAACATTGATCTCCACATTGGGACATGGGAATTGTTGTTGGTGTTTATGCTGTTGATCGGATTGGATTTGGCCTACTCACCTTTGGACCGTACATGGTTAAATTGGAAGATTTTGCTGGTGCCGTTGGCCTGTATCGTTGGCTCACTGCTCGGCGCAGTGCTGTGCATGCTGATCCTGACCAACATCAAACCACTGGATCTGATCATGTTATCGCAAGGCTATGGCTTTTATTCGATGACCGGGATCGTGGTGACTGAACTCAGAAATGCGCACCTCGGCAGTATTGCACTCATGAACGATTTGTTTAGAGAGATCTTTGCGATCTTACTGATGTATATCGTGGGCTGGCGCTATCCACGTTCCGCGATTTCATCTGCGGGTGCGACCGCGATGGATGTGACCCTACCGATGGTAAAACAAGCCTGTGGCAGTGACTTTATACCGCATGCCATGGTCAGTGGCTTTGTCCTGTCAGTCCTTGCACCAATCGTGGTCAGCATCTTGGCGGCACTGTAACAAAAACCAAAACATCAAGCCAAAAAAAACCAGTTCTTTAAAGAACTGGTTTTTTAATTTACGCACATCAATTGTATTCAGCGTGTTTCATCAAGCATTTTACGACATGGACGCCAATATATCATGCAAGGTTTGGGTTGGATGTTGTGACTGGGTAATTGGGCGACCAATGACCAAGTGCGTTGAACCATCCAACATCGCCTGTTTTGGCGTCACAATACGCTTCTGGTCATCCGCTTGTGAGCCCACTGGACGAATCCCGGGGGTCACCAATGCAAATTCTTGACCCAAGTCTTGACGTAACATTTTGGCTTCTTGTGCAGAACACACCACCCCATCCAAACCTGATTCTTGGGTGAGTTTTGCAAGTCGTTTTACCTGCTCAAAAGGTTCAAGATCCAAACCTAAATCACGTAGATCTTCACGCCCCATCGAAGTCAACACAGTCACTGCAATGAGTTGCGTCGCATAATTGCCTGCTTTTAAACGTGATACACAGGTTTCCATCATTTTACGACCGCCGGATGCATGCACATTCACCATCCACACCCCCAAGTCAGCAGCTGCACATACGGCTTGCGCTGTGGTATTTGGAATGTCATGAAATTTCAGATCAAGGAACACCTCAAACTGACGCGATTGCAATTCTTTGACGATGGCCGGGCCAGCATGAGTAAACAGCTCTTTACCGACTTTTACTCGGCATAAACTCGGGTCCAGTTGATCCGCCATATTGAGGGCGTCATATTGGCTTTTTGCATCTAAGGCAACGATGATACTCAAGAAACTTTCCCACTCGACAAAAAATAAAGCCCATTATAATGGGCTTTTATTGTCCGTGTGAATGTCTAACACTGTTTTTTCATGCCGGGTATTGGCAGCAGCCTCTGCAGCAGCCAATTGAGCAGATTGGATTTGCTCTTTGCGTAAGTATTCAATGTCTTTGCGGAGACGTTTGATTTCCCAAGCGTTTTGAAACACTCTGAAGATCTGAACACCAATCAACAACCCAAGCACAATTCCGATACCTAGTGTGAGTAACAGCAACAAGCCAAGACGCATTGCTGGAACTTGTGTGAACAATAAATCTACTGGAAGCTCGGTTCCATTTTGTAGAACCAGCGCTAAAGCATAGCCAAATATAACAATGAGTAAAACGACTAAAATATAACGCATAAGCACCCCTTTATTGAATTTTATAAGTTTGCGGACTCATTAACCGCATCACGTA
>JASLJB010000386.1 GCA_030152605.1 Acinetobacter sp.
CCTATTTGATCGATAACGCAGATGAACTCCAGCAAGACTGGTTTGCCGAGGCTGAAAATATTGGGGTCACTGCCGGTGCATCTGCACCGGAGGTACTGATCAAACAGGTGATTCAACGTTTGCAGGACTGGGGCGCGAAACGACCCCAAGAGTTAGATGGTCGTGAGGAAAACATTACTTTTAGTTTGCCGAAAGAGCTACGAATTCACGTCACCCAAGCTTAGCTCATCTCTTCACACGCTATTCAACAACATAAAAAACCCGAATCTTGATGATTCGGGTTTTTACCGTATGTGTGTTGCGTCGTATGGCGGGGATGAGAAATCACTGCGCCATCTCATCAAGAGAAGGCCAATCGATCATAAGCACTTTGCAGCGTGTGTTTGGCGGTGGGATGTCCTTGGTGTGCAGCTTGATCAAGCCACTTTTCAGCATGAGAATAACTGCGATCTAAGCCCAGTTGGCCATTGAGATAGCTGAGTCCCATTTGATACTGGGCTTCTTTATCTCCACGTAAGGCCGCACGTAACGAGCGCCACATGGCATTTCGGGTATCCGCCTCTTTACTTGTGAGCTCAGCAGCTGTACTCGATATTCGCGTTGGGGCTTGATCATGATGATGCATGGCATCGGTCGTTTGCTGATGTTGCTGTGCATCCAAGTTAAGTGGATCGATGCGATTCCACCACTGATTTATTGAGCTGGCATAAGTCCTTATGCGTTGAAGTATATGCAAAAACATATAAACCTCCTTGTTTATCTACCGGTAAAAAAACAATCTGTTCGCTTTGAATGTAGGCGGAAATAAAATATTTGGGAAGCCTTAATTTGTAATTTGTCAATAAGGTTGTGTTTTGTTCTTGCGAAAGTAAGATGTTTTAATGTTATTGGCTTGGCATTCAGGTAATTTTTTTATCGATGTAATTTTATTACGTAACTCAAGCTTGTTATATTGCCCCACAAACCAGTTCAAGAGCTCAGCGTGTGAAGCGTTCTAGCATGTTCATTGCGATATTAATGACCTTGTTCATGTTCCAAAGCTTTTGGAATGTGGCAGCGGCATTTTGCAGCCATGAAAACTTGATCGAACTCAATCAACCGCAGCTCAATCACTTTGGTCATCATCAAAGTGATTTGTGTCCACAAGATCTACAGCAAGTGGCGCATCAGCATTCAGCACTCGATCTCGCGCAGGCTGATTGTGGCGAGCCACATGCAGATCAGATCAGTTTCGGCGATGATCATCAGGATCATTTGCCCTCATTTTCCCACTTTATCGTGATAGATCGCTTTCAAAGTACAGCGGCATTGAGCCTCAGCACTTATGTGGATGTATTGCAAGTCAACTGGAAAAACCTCTATCAATCCCCGCACTTAAGTCGTCAAAACCCACCTCCTGAGTACTTCCCGCTATTGGCGGGATAGCCGAAAAAAACCGCCTCCCTGTTTAATCAAGAGAGGCACAAAGATGTCAAAAAGTTGTCAAAATAATTGTCTAAGCGCTTGGCAAGGCACTGCTCGGTGCGATGGCCAGCGCGATGCAGAGTGCCGTGGTCAGCAGAAGTCTGTATCGAATCGTGGACGCTGCTCAGATCGACTGAAATTCCGCGTTGATACGCGATCACGGCTGCTCAGACAGATGGTGTGTGGGGTGTTGCTGTCGGCGATGCTGCCGATGAGTTGGGCTGAAGTGATCGAGCAGACGCTGAGCTTGGAACAAGCCACTGAAAAAGTTCAAAACTATCAACAAAGCCAAGGACTTTGGGCCACGCAGCAGCAAATCGCAGCAGCCAATATCAATCAGTCCGCTTTATGGAAAAACCCTGAGCTGTCATTTGAACAATCCGGCTTGCAGCGCAACAAGGAACGCGAGTTCTCAGTCGGGATCTCCCAAGAGCTCGATGTGTTTGGTGAACGTCAAGCCAAGCAACAATTGGCCCGTGTGGCGCAGTCACAGACCGAACTCAATCAGCGTCTCTATCTAGCACAGCTGAATTTGGTGGTGAAATATCTCTGGTCGCAGCTGGCGATTTTTGAGTTAGAGCGTGATGTGGTGCTCGAGCAAATGCAGGTTAGCCAAGAAAACTTGCAGGCGCTGCAAAAAAGCTATCAAGCCGGCAGTGTGGCACAAGTCGATGTGGATCGGGTGCGTATGAGCTATGTGGAAAATCAGCGTCTCTATCATCAAGCAGATCTGCAGTTACAAGTGGCGACCCAGCAGTTGAGCAACCTGTGGGGAGAGGCGGATAAAAAAGTCAAAATTGGCTTGAATAACGCAACTTTCTGGCCAACTGCAAGCGCTGAGCAGATTCAGCGTAATTTCAGCCAAAATCTACATGAGCAAAGTCGTCAACTTCAAGTTTTAGAATCTAAAGCTAATGTGAGTTTACTCAAGGCGCAAGCGCGCCCTAATCCGACCGTGAGTTTGGGGGTGGCCAATACACGCTCGCCTGAGTCATCGACTGAAAACCAAGTCAAGCTTGGGGTGGCTATTCCTTTGAATATTTTTGATCGCAATCAGAATGGTTTGAAAATCGCACAAGCCAAACAACAACTACTCGATCGTCAACAGCAGTTTTATTTTAAACAAAATAGCTTGGAGATCGGCACCTTGATGACTGAGCTGCAAGGCTTAGGACTGCAATATCAGCAAGTCAACCAAGATCAAATCCCGCTGGCGATCAATGTGCAAAAGAAAACTTTGCAAGGCTTTCGTGCCGGTAAGTTTGCTGTCGCGGATGTGCAGCAAGCCACTTTGCAGTTGCAAGAGATTCGACTGCGTAAGGTGCAGTTACTTAAAGACGCATGGCAACGTGCCATTCAAGCGGAAAGCTTGAGTTTGGGGATCGAGCCAGATCAAGTCATGGCCAAAGATGCACTATCACAAATGAATCAAAATCTGTGGCAAGACACACAAGCATTGCCTGTGTTGGGTGGGGAGTAATGACATGAGAAACAACATGAAAAAATTGAAACAACAAGGTCAAGTCTCTCAACCTGTTTTGATCGCCATCGTGGTGGCGATTGTGGCTGCCCTCACTTTGGCTTTGTTTTGGACCAAGGATCGCGCGAATAGTCAGTCCGGCACGGCAGATGAGGCACCTGCCGAAGATGCACATGCTGAAGAGGGTGATGATGCGCATGATGAAGAACTGGCATTGACGCCGGCGCAAATGGCGGAGCAGGGGGTGAAATTGGCCAGTGTTGAGCTGGGTGAGGTTGAGCTCAGCAGCAGTTTTCCTGCACGCTTGGTGGTGAATACCGATCGTCAAGCCCATGTATCCGCCAGCTTTAGTGGTCGAGTCGAGTCTGTAAATGCTGACTTGGGACAGCGAGTTGAAAAAGGTCAGGTTTTGGCGACCTTGTTGGTGCCAGACTTGGTGGATCAACAATCGGGACTGCAAATTGCACAGTCTGCCTTGAGTTTGGCCAAGCAAGACTATGAACGAGAAAAAAGCTTATGGAGTCAAGGGATCTCAGCCAAACAGGACTATCAACGTGCCTATAACGCTTATCAGCAAGCACAGATCCAAGTACAGGCAGCGCGTTCGCGCTTGAGCGCATTGGGTGTCAGTGCGAGCTCGAATGGTCGCTATGTGCTGAAAGCGCCGATTTCTGGGGTGGTGAGCCAAAAGGACATCGTGGTGGGTGAAAATGTGCAGTTGGCCAGTCAATTGTTTGTGATTGATCAGCTCGACAAGCTCTGGCTTGAGTTTATCGTACCGAGTGATTATCTGGGGCAACTGTCGCCGCAGCAGAGTTTGAATTTTAAATCCTTACAAACTGGAAATCTTTTTAAAGCCCAGGTTCAAAGCCTGAGTGCTGAGGCCGATGCGCAAACCGGACGTTTACAGGTGCGTGCCAAAGTATTGTCAGAAGCACCCGAGCTACGTCCGAATCTGATGGTCAGTGTTCAACTCAGCCAATCGCAAAAAAATAAGGTCTTACGGGTCAACAAAGATGCAGTACAGCAATTTGAAGGCAAAGATGTGGTGTTTCTTGCGGAAGAACACGGCCCAAATATTGAATTTAGCCCGCAGCCGATCGTGGTCGGGAAATACGCCAGTGATGGTGCGTGGATCGAGGTCAAAGACGGACTTAAAGCTGGGCAACGTTATGTCAGCCAAGGCAGCTTCCTG
>JASLJB010000149.1 GCA_030152605.1 Acinetobacter sp.
GATGCGACGTTGGAGTCCGTGTAGCCGCTCAAGGTCGCTTGCATTTTAGTTTAAAAGGCATACAATTATCAGCCGCATCGTGAGATGCGGCGATCATCGATCAACAGTGGTTTATGTTGATACTTGTTGAGAGACAAGCGGAGATCACTGTGGTGGATGACTTAAAAATCACAACACAATGACAGGTGAATCAGATGGCCAAAGCCAAGAAAAAGCCACAATTGGTGGAACATAACTTCGTTGCCAAACACATGCATGAAGTCAATAAAAGTCAGGTCTTTGTAGACCGTAAGAAAGATCTCAAACGCGGTTATCAAAAACATAAACAAGGGCGAAATTCCATGGAAGATCGCCCTTTTTATTGCCTTGCAATTGCTTGTTAATGCAAACCTTTAAACGCTCAGCATCCGTGAAGACTTCACCATATCTGCCAAACCGTGGGTTTTAAAGTGGTATTCCATCCAACTTTGCACGATCAGCGGATTATTCATTTTTAATACTTGTTCCAATAGCGTTTGCGCATCAGTCATGCTGATATGACAAATCGCCTTACGTACCCGCAAAATATTACTCGAACTCATGGATAGGGTATTGAAACCCATCGCCATCAACAAGATCGCCGACAACGGATCTCCCGCCATTTCCCCACAAATACTGATCGGCTTATTATATTTATGACATTCTTTGACCAGACGCTGTAAGGCACGCAGCACCGATGGATGGAAGTGCGAATAGACACTCGATACGCGTGGGTTATTTCGATCCACTGCCAGTAAATACTGAATTAAATCATTGGAACCGACCGAGAAAAAGTCGACCAATTCAGCGAATTCTTCAATCTGTAGTAGCACGCTCGGCACTTCAACCATGATGCCGATTTTCGGTTTGTTAATTTTAACGTCTTCTTCAGCCTGTACCGCAAGCCAGTCTCGTTCCAGTAGATACAGCGCTTCCTCCACCTCACTGACACTGGTCACCATCGGCAGCAAGATATGCAGATTGTTTAAGCCAATACTGGCTTTGAGCATGGCGCGGATTTGCGAGGAAAAAATTTCTGGATGATCGAGGGTAAATCGAATTCCACGCCAGCCCAGTGCCGAGTTTTCTTCTTCGATGGCAAAGTAAGGCAAGTCCTTATCCGCACCAATATCCAAGGTGCGCATCACCACCGGCTTGTTGGCAAAGTGACTCAGTTGTTGACGATAGATGGCGCGTTGTTCTTCTTCACCGGGAAAGCGATCACGCAACATAAATGGGATTTCAGAACGATATAGCCCGACACCTTTGGCACCACGCTGTACACCGCGTACCACATCGATCATGAGCCCCGTATTTACAAACAGTTTGACCGCGACACCATCTGGTGTGATCGCGTCTTTGCTTTCATATTGTTTAAGATCTTTGGCGATCTGTTCTTCTTCTTTTTGAATCTCTTTATAACGTTGGCGCAGGCGTCGTGGTGGATTGACAAACACGCGGCCTTGATAGGCATCGACGATCAGTTCGACATCATCCAGCGTGTTGATCGGCAGCTCGGTGACACCGACCACCGTGGGAATGCCGAGCGCTCGTGCCACGATCACCATATGTGAGTTGGCCGCGCCTTCGGTGGTGACGATGGCCGCGATTTTACCGACCGGCAGTTCAACCAAAGCCGCAGTACTGATTTCTTCACCGATCAAGATGCTATCTGAACTAAGCTCTTTGTGACTGGAGTCGGCTTCTTGGAGCGAGGCCAAAATTCGACGGCCCAGATCTTTTAAATCCGAGACCCGTTCACGTAAATAGTCATCTTCCATCTGCGCAAACAGCGCGATATGGCGATCCATGACCCGCTTGACCGCGCCTTGTGCCCAATGGCCTTCGCGGATCAACTCTTTGATCTCGGCGGGGAGGGCATTCTCATCCAACATTCTCAGAAACACGCTAAACAAGGCGCGCTCTTCAGACATCAGAGAGTCCAGCATTTTCTGGTCGAGTGATTGAATGTCCATGCGTACAGATTCAATCGCTTGATCCAGTAAGATCAGTTCTTCGCTAATATCATCGGCTTCACGATCCGGCACTGCGGCCAAATCCGCCAATGGATACAAAATAATGGCACGACCGAGTGCGATGCCGCCGGCACCTGAAGCACCTTGAAAGGTTTTATAGGTTTGGGCATTGCTGCTCGGTTTGCGAAAGACGTCAATATTACCGACCGCATGTGCATGTGCGATCACGCCAGAGAGTTGGGCGCAGAGGGTCACTAAAAAGGATTCGGCAGCCTCACTAAAGTCTTGGGATTCTTTGTTTTGAACCACCAAAACCCCCATCACTTTACGGCGATACATCACCGGTACGCCCAAGAATGAGTTATAAATTTCTTCGCCCGTCTCAGGGAAATAGGCAAAGCGATCATGTTTGGAGGCATGCTCAAGGTTGACGATTTCTTCACGTTGCCCGACCAGACCGACCAAGCCTTCGCCCATCTGTAAGGCTACATTGCCCACAGATTCGGGGTTTAGACCTTTGGTTGCCATGAGCAAATAGCGTTGATTGCGTTCATCTAAGAGATAGATCGAACACACGTCAACATGCATCGCTTCAGAAACTTGGGTGACCATGATCTCTAAGGAGTCATGCAAACTGACGGACGTATTGATTTCTTGAACAATTCGTCTCAAAGTATCCAGTTGCATGTTTGACATCGACGTCAACTCCTTAAAGTTTTAGCTTTTGTGTGTGTGGCTTATTTATAGCAGTAGTCTTGTAAAAAAGCATGTGTGTTTAGGAAGAGTTTTCCAATGCTTGCAATGGCACCTGCATACACAGTTCCATCATGGCTCGCCGATAAACATCACGTTTAAAATTGACAACTTGTCCTAAAGGGTACCAATAACTCACCCATTGCCACTGATCAAATTCTGGTGGATCAGAAAGATTCAATTGAATAAATTGTGTTGAAGCGGTCAGTTTAAGCAAAAACCATTTCTGCTTCTGTCCGATACATACTGGGTCTGAGTCAGACCGGATGTACCGATGTGGCAAACGATAATGCAGCCAACCTTCAGTTTGCGCAATTATTTGAACGTGTTCCGGCAACAACCCGACTTCTTCATGCAGCTCTCTAAACAATGCCTGTTCAGGAGATTCGCCAAAGTGAATACCGCCTTGTGGAAATTGCCATGCATTGTGACCAATGCGTTTTGCCCATAGAACTTGTCCATTATCGTTTGCCAAAATGATCCCGACATTCGGTCGGAAACCTTCGGAGTCGATCATTTGGCTACCTAAAATCTAATAAATATGTTGACTTTGCTTTCGGGAACAATGTCTTAGAATGCTCAGCTCGAAAAAATCAAAGTAATAATGTTTTAAAATTGCTATGATCTTAACGAATTTCTATCGACTAGCGGAGATAGATTTACATTTTTTTTCTTAAATTTCAGTTCAAACGGATATTTTCATGAAATTGGCGTTGTTTGATTTAGATCACACCTT
>JASLJB010000257.1 GCA_030152605.1 Acinetobacter sp.
TTTTAAGTTGGAATATGCAACAGAGTTTAGATGAAGTATGATCTATCCTTGGATCAAATGCATCTAAATTAATTTGGGATAGTGTAGCAAAATGCAAAAAATCATGCTGACCTTATTCGTCGCTTCATTGCTTGGCGGATGCTCGATATTTGGGGTATACAAAGTAGATATTCCACAAGGAACCCCACTGACACAAGCGCAAGCTTCTAAAATTCAAGTCGGTATGACTTATCAACAAGTTCGATTCTTGCTCGGTAGTCCAACGATTACGGATCCATTGAATCCATTGCGTTGGGACTATATATACAACTATATCCCGGGTACTTATGCGAAAAAGGCTAAAATTCCAGCCGCACATGGCCAACACTTAAAAGTGTATTTTAATGAGTCTGGTATTGTGAATAAAATCGAGGGTCTAGAAACGATCCCTGAAACTCAACCTGGCTTGCCGGCATCGAAAGAAGCCATTTTAAATGCCCCACCACTATAGCCAATTCTAGAGAAAAAGACACCCCTCAATTGAGGGGTTTTCTTATTATTTCAACTGTTTAAAGCGATTCCCGCGACAATAACGCCCAACAGGATTGGCTGCTGCACGCTTGCGACGGATTTCCTTGGGATTGATCCTCAGCGCGCGATACAGCTCGACCCGATCTCCAGGCTGTAGTACATGATCAAGATCATGCACTTTCACAGAAAAAATACCGTAACTCAGCGCCTCAGGAACTGAGGTCAAGTTGCGCAATCCACTCTGATCAATCGCATCCGCAACAGTCATCCCCGCCTGATAATCCACCGTCAGATAAAACTGTGTATCTGGCGTCGCATAGGCGACCCAAACCTTGTCTTTGCACATGGCTTGTGCCTGATCTATGCTTTCTGCACTTTGCGATGTTTCAGCGCTTTGCCCAGTTTCAGGTTTCTGTGAAGTTTCGGCGCTTTGTGAGATTGTCTGCACCATTAAATAAACTGCCCGACCAGCGATATGATCGCCAATACAATCGACAAGGGTAAAATGATTCGGATCGCAATACGCCAGAGGTTATACACGGCTTCATTGCTAAAATTCATGGCTTTACGTAAATGACTGATCTTCATCAACCAGCCCACAAATATCGAATAACCCAAGCAAATCAATAGACCCAACAGCATTAAGACTGGGTTTAAAATCATCTGAATGCCCGGGATCAACCAAAGCAACAAGGCCGCCACAATGATCAAATAGCGAATCGCCACGGCAACTTGACGATGTTGCAATTGTTCTTGAGCCAATTGGATCATCAATGCTGCTGCAAAAATCACCGTCAATAAAATACTATAGGCTGGTAACTGTGCGCTGACACCGAAATAACCGAATGCGATCACCGCCAACAGCTGTGCCACCCAAATCGGCAATACCGTTTTAGATGCTGCGTCTTGTTGTTGTAACGTATTTAAGCTGCTCTGCCAGTACAGACCGAGTCCAAGACCGGTTGCAACCAAGGCCAAAATCGTGGCATTACCCCACTCTTTAAACTCAACTGGAGTGACATGCCAAGCCTCTAAGTTGGTGCCAAAAACATTGGCCAAGAGCAAAGAAGCCAGCACACCAACCGTCATCACGGCGATCAAGATGGCACGCGGTATAAACGACAACACCACACTGAGCAACACGCACAGCAACAATACAATGCTTGGCGCTAAGCTGAGTTGAAGATATTGCACGCTCAGATCAGCAGTATTGGAGAGGATGCCACCGGCCAAAAACGGAATAAATACGCATCCCATCCAGCCCACGATACGCCATTTTGACGACGCATCTGCATCTCGGGTCAAACTCGACAAGGCATTCAAGGCCGTGGTTTTCGAGCGTTTTGCCAAGGCAATTTCAAGGTAGGCGATCGGAAGTGCCAAGATCAACATGCTACCTAGCCATAACGCCCAGAAGTCAATTTGACGATCGACCATGAGGCCCAAACTTGGCGCAAGTCCAGCAATAAGGATAAAAGATAAACAAAATGCCATGAGCGGCGATAACCATCGTGACATAGAATTGTCCTGCATGAGCTGTACCGATTAAAAGTCTTGCACTATTTTGCCTTTGTCCCTGCTGAAAATCAAAGCATAGACTGAAAAAATCAAATCGAATCAGACCACAGTAAGCACAGATCCGTCAGTAACTCGATGCAGTGCTGCAATTCAGCATACCAACTCAAGCACTATTTAAGTTTTGAGCGTTAAATTTTTTGAGCGTTAAGTTTTTTGAGCGTTAAGTTTTGAGCGGTATGTACTGTTGCTTTAGTGCTGTCGCTCTAGCACAGTCGCTTTAGTGCTGATCGGCTTTGCTGACCCGAATCAGACTTGGGTCTTGTTGTTCGCGGATCAGGCGCTCAACCCGAGTCTGTCTTTGTAGCAGCGGCTCACCATCTTTAAACAAGATCAGCTCACCTGGTTGATAGGACTGCCAATTTTCATTGTGGGTCAACGGTTCAGTGGTGATCACCGCAACCCGATCTTCGGGCGTGGTCACTTGACTAAAATCCACTTCCACATCCAGATCAATCAACTGTGCATGCTGAAATGGATACTCCCGTACCAACCAATGCAGCTTGGTGGTGGCATAACTAAACAAAGCCTGACCATTGGACAAGCAAAAATTAAAGGTGCCGTATTCTGCGATTTGTGGCGAGATTTCCGCCAGCGCATCACTAATCTGATACAGATCAGGTTCGATATAGCCAAAGCGCTGTACCAACTGATCCAGCAGATAGCAAAAAGCCCATTCACTGTCGGTATTGCCGACTGGGGTAAAGCGTGCGGATAAGCGTGGATGAAATTGATGTAAATCACCGTTATGCGCAAAGATCCATTGTCTGCCCCAAAGCTCACGACTAAAGGGATGTGAATTTTCTAAGGTGATTTTGCCTTGGGTGGCTTTACGAATATGTGCAATCACATTGCGTGACTTGATTGGATAGTTGCGTACGAACTCTGCGATTGGAGACTCCACCGCAGATTGGTTGTCGACAAACAAGCGGCAGGCTTTGTCCTCAAAAAAAGCGATCCCAAAACCATCTGAATGATCAGAGGTAATGCCTGCACGTTGTGAAAAACCTCGGAAAGAAAAGGTAATATCCGTTGGGGTGGCGCAATTCATTCCAAGTAGTTGGCACATAATCATTCATATCACAAAGCTTTGCGATATTGTGCATCAGTCACAGATCGCTTGCAAATCAGAAAAATTGCAAGCGATGACGTCTACTCAGGATTAGCGTTGCAGCATTTTATTCTGCACAAACTTTTTGGCGACCTCATTCACATCTAAAAAGACGAAATAATCCAAACAGTTAAATTCCTGATCATGAAAAGCTTGCGCAGAGAGCTGTGCATTCATACTCAAATAAACCTGAAACAACTTGGGCATACGCTCATCTTGAGCAAAGCTAAACTCAGGATGGCTTGGTTCATAGGCCGGCAGCGCTGCAACTTGAATCCGTTGCTTGGCCGGGAGTTGCTTGATGTGCTGATGGGTATAGTAGGCGCGCGCCAGATTGTCTTGTAGACGGATACTGACACAGCCAATTAAATGCTTGGCTTTCATTTTCCACAACACGGTTGGCACCAGATTCAGCCATAAAATCGATAAGGCACGCCCATTGCGATAGCGTGGATGTACACAGGTTCGTCCGATTTCGACGATATTAGATAGATGTGAAAATGCCGATACATCAAACTCTTGTGCGCTATAACTTTGGCTAAGCTCATGACCTTGTAGCAGCTTTAGCCGCGTATAGGCCACGATTTCATTGCTGAGTTTGTCGCGCAGCACAGCATGCTCACAATTAAGATCATAAAGATCTTGATCCAAACCCTGTTTAAATTGGACACCGAATTGTTCAGAAAATTGTTCGGCGCGAAATTTTTGGACTTGTTTTAATTGTTTAAGGTCTTCTACCCATTCGAAACGATATTGCGATTGCGGTTTTTTATTGACAAGCTTATTTCCGAACTTAGTTCCGAGCAACGGTAGGCTTAAATTCTGTCTATATTGATTGATTTTGGCAAGCATCGTTTAGGACTCCATGTACTTTGATTTACACTATGCAATCCTCATGACAAAATCATGACCACAATATGATGGTTTAATTAAGCCACCGAAGTGGCTTAGTATTTTAAATTATTTGGAAATTTTGCTACGGTTGGTGATCAAAGTTCCAACACCATGGTCGGTAAAGATTTCCAATAAAGTGGCATGCGGAACGCGACCATCCACGATATGTGCACTCACCACGCCACCTTTGACCGCATCGAGTGCACAGCCAACTTTCGGGATCATGCCGCCATAAATCACACCGGTTTCAATCAGGCGATCGACTTCTTCAGTGCTGAGTCCTGTGAGCAGGTTTTTATTCTCATCCAAGACGCCACTGATATTGGTCAGTAAAATCAACTTCTCTGCACCAAGTGCTTCCGCCACTTTACCCGCGACCAAGTCAGCGTTGATGTTATAGGTATTGCCTGCATCATCGACACCGAGCGGTGCAATCACCGGAATGAAGTCGCTGTTGCAAAACATTTCCAAGACATCGGTTTTCACCCCAACCACTTCGCCGACCTGCCCCAAGTCAATTTGTTCAACTTCGCCATTGTCCAAGCTTTTTTGCATAAACAACTTGCGTGCACGCAACAAGTTACCATCTTTACCGGTCAGGCCGATGGCACGACCACCATGCTGATTGATCAGATTGACGATCGACTTGTTGACACTACCGCCAAGTACCATTTCCACCACTTCCATCGTCGCAGCATCGGTTACGCGCATGCCATCAATACGATCGGTTTCACGACCAAGTTGCTTGAGGAAGGCATCGACTTGTGGCCCACCGCCATGTACCACGATCGGATTCAGGCCCACTGTTTTCAGTAATACAATATCTCGGGCAAATGAACTTTCTAGCTCAGGATCAGTCATGGCATTGCCACCATATTTGACCACCAAGGTTTTACCTGAAAAACGTTGGATATAAGGCAAAGCCTCGGTCAAAATTTGTGCTTTATCAGTACCAGTATGCTGATGTGACATTCGCCTCTCCTATTGAGCATTTATAATATCTTGTGCAATCAATGGGTAACGATCACACAACATGGAAACGAAATGATGGCGGATTTGATTTAAGTCTGATGCAGTATCGGCATCAAAGCGGACTGTAAAGAAATCCCCCGTATTCGACGCTCGAATAATGCCAAAACCATGATCAAAATCAAGCCTTACCCCATCTATTTTGCTTAAAGCAGCATTAAACTGCTGGCTAGAGTCGGCGATTTCACTCAATACGATTTGCGGATTGGCGTTGTGGGTACTGATATACGTGTCTTCGGTATAGAAGCGCTCTGGATAGCAGGCCAATAATTCAGACAGTGTTCGATCTGGAGATTCACTCAGATATTCCATCACACGCAGCGCCGCATATAAGCCATCATCGTAGCCAAAACCACGCCCATCATTAAACACATAATGTCCGGCATATTCCCCACCAAAGATCGCCTGTCCTTTGGACTTGGCCATATATTGGCGTAAAAAACTACTGCCGGTACGGATCATCTTGGCCTTACCGCCCAGCGCCTCAATGGTTCGACGTACCATTGATGAGCACTTGACATCAAACACGATTTCACCTGAAGGCTGTTTAGATAGACACATTTGCGCCAGTAAGGCCAGGAGGCGATCTGCAGAAATGATATTGGCCTGTTCATCGATCAAGACCACGCGGTCGCCATCGCCATCCAAAGCAATGCCGAGATCAGCGGCATGCAGACGTACTTGTTCACGAAGTTGTGTCAAATGAATCGCTTGTGATTGATCTGGCGCATGATCTGGAAAATGTCCATTGGCCTCACAACGCAATGGGATCACCTCACAGTTTAACTGTTCGAGTAATAACTGTGCCGTGCAGCCCGCCGAGCCGTTTAAGCCATCAAGCACGACTTTTAACGGTCTTTTCAATTGGATATCGCGACATAGATTTTCGCGATAGGCGCGCGAGCAGTCGAGATGAAACTGATGTGAGTACGCTTGAGCGGTATATTGCTGCTCATGCGGTGCATAAAAACCCTGTGCCAGTGCTGCAATATGTTGAATATCTTCAGGACTCGGTGGTTGATCCTGCATGATCCACTTCACACCATTGTCGGTTTTAGGGTTATGACTGGCGGTGATCATGATGCCATTGCCCTGACAATGCTGCGCAGCATAGTACAGTTGTGGGGTTGAACAGCAGCCAATTTCAATGACTTCAAAATCTTGCGCGAGTATTTCCTGCATGATCTTGGCATAGTGTGGGCTGCTAAGACGCGCATCGTAGCCGAGTACGATTTGAGTTTGAGCGTTTAATTTAAATTGTTGTGCGAATGCATGCGCAATCGCTGCAATCACTTGAGCATTTAATAGCTCTACTTTTCCACGAATATCATAGGCGCGAAAAATTTTATATGGAAAGTGATCTAGAGAGGTATTCATAGGCAACTATCTTTTTATCCCCAAGAACTCATCCCTTGGGTCGACATTTGAGCATGTTTAGAAAATTCAAAGCTGTGAGTTTTTCCAAAACATTGAACGTATCATAAGCCAATAACTATATAACTTTTATTTTTTTTTTGAACATTTGTTTTGTTACTAGCACTTGAGTGTTTTTTAAGCTTTTCTCTTTAACTTCAAACAAATAATTTTTATAAACTTTGGCCTAGGCTTAGATATCATGCGCTTATACTTGTAAATTAAGTTTTGAAAACTTTTCGCTCTAGCCACTCTAAATCGGCCTTTTTCTCAGCCATTCCGGTATTGCCAATCAAAACTGAACCTCTCTGTGCTATTCAGCGCAGTACACATGCAAGCAGATCCCAAAATTTGACCGTCACACGGCGATATTTAGGCTCGATCTAGGCTATTATTTTCATCTGCACTTTTGGAAGTTGATTATTATGTATACCGGAATCGTACTTGGCACAGAACAGGTACATCGCGTCAGCGCACACGACGGTTTTGACATGATCTTGATCACAGATCGTCAAGGTTTTTTTGAAGAGATCTTTCTCGGTGCCAGTGTCTCGATCGATGGCGTCTGTCTGACCGTGAGCCAAATCTTAAAATCTGAGCAACTGATTGGCTTTGATGTTTCTGATCTGAGTAAGCAAGTGACCACACTGAAAAATTTAAAGGCCGGCGCACAGGTCAATGTGGAACGCTCTTTTAAACTTGGCATGGAGAATGGTGGGCATAATCTTTATGGTCATATCGAAGGGGTCACTGAGATCGTGGCTTTGACTCGACATGGACAGACCTTGCATCTCGATCTTAAAATTCCCGATGAGAAAATCAAGTATTTCTTTTTAAAAGGTTTTGTCGGTCTACATGGCTGTAGTCTCACCGTGAATCAAGTCGATAAATCTGCTAGCACCATTTCAGTTGACTTGATACCAGAAACACTGCGCCTCACCAATTTCAAGGATCTTCAGCTGGGTGATCAACTCAATTTTGAAATTGACCAAACTACACGAACCTTGGTGGATACCATCGAAGGCATTTATCAAAACCGCCTTGAGCAAGACCGTTAATCCACATCCACGCAGCCAGACTCCTTAATTATTGTTAGACAATTTTGATCAAAAACTGTCCTGTAGTGATATTGGCTTGACCCCATCAGCGCTTATCCTGACCGCATAAAAACGTAGTATGGATTGGAAGAAAAACAATCATATATGTTTTGAGTGTGCAATCGCACACCTAAGGAGTCTGGTCTATGAATGCGACAGTCAAGATATCAAACCGCGCCGGTGCATCCTTTCCAGTGCGTCGAATGAGTTTTAACTTTGATGATGTACCTGAATATTGGGTCAATGGCTCTGTCAGTCTGACCCACTTTATGACCGCACTTTCCGCCCTGTTTCCTGCAGGTGAAAAGTTCTTTATCGACAGTGTGCGTGCGGTACGCTATCACCCTGCGGTCGCAGAGAATGAGACATTACAAAAAGAAATCAGTGCATTTATCGGCCAAGAAGCCATGCATACCCATGAACATATTGGCTTTAATGCTGCTGCACAGCGCTTTGGACATGATGTCGATTCGCTGGAGCGTTTTACAGATAAAACTATTCAGGCAGCACGTAAACACTTTAGTAAATTGATGAAACCCTTTGGCATCACTCAAGAAATGTTTGATCTGATGGGGACCACCGCACTGGAGCACTTTACCGCCACCCTCGCCTCACAGCTGCTTGAAAACAAACATATGCAAGCCTTGATGACCGATGAGACCATGGCCAAGATGTGGTATTGGCATGCGATCGAAGAAAATGAACACAAAGCTGTGGCCTATGATGTGTTTGAAGCGGTGTTTGGTCAGGGCGCAAAAGCCTATCTGGCCAGATGCGGTTCATTGGCTATCGCCATGAGTACTTTGTTCGTTGTACAAAGTTATTTTGTGCTACGCCTCTTACAACAAGATCAACAACTGAATCTTAAATCACTCAAAGAAATATATGACTTCGCCTATCGCCCATCGACCGGCATTATCTCCGGAATGCGCAAAGAAATGGCATTGTATTTCAAGCCTAAATTCCATCCAAATCAGCTAGATACCGATGCGCTACTCAATACTTGGCGCGCCAAGCTTGGACTTTAACAGCGACGCATTGGATTTTTAAATGAATCTGCTTGCAGTGCGCCGATGCCGACCTATAATAGCCGGCATCTTTTAAACCGAATACAACAGCATGATTCGTTTGATGCAACACGCAGATTTGGCACAGGTACATGCCATCGAACAACGCGTACAAAGTCACCCTTGGAGTCTGAAGCAGTTTGCTCAGTCTTTAGACAGTGACCTGTGTACAGTGATTGAACAGCAGCAGCGTGTGATTGGGTTTTGTATTTTGCAGCCGGTCTTAGATGAGGCCAATTTATTGTTAATGGCCGTTGATCCTGAGCATCAAGGACAAGGCTTAGGCGCACAATTGTTAGCTCAATCGATTGAGCTGCTCAGCAATCAGCCGGTGCAAATATTTTTAGAAGTACGTGAAACCAATGCAGCTGCGGTGGCGCTGTATCAGAAACTGGACTTTCATCAGATCGATCTACGTCGCAATTATTATCCGACCACAGATGGCAAACGTGAACATGCCGTGATCATGGTTAAAAACTGCACGGATGATTTCGCCAGCTTATTTAAATAAACCTTATTTAAAGAAGCGTTTCTTATTACAATGACGCCACCGATCCCATTACTAAATAACTGAATTATTTAATAATGCTGTCATTCCATTCAGCAGGTAAAGTGGTCATCAACATCGTGCCTAATTTGTTTATTTCCTCAGTGTCTAAGATTCGATTTAAACGACGCCATTTGCCATCGAGTAACAGCTCAATCGGACTGTATTGGGTCTTATAATTCATCTTGTCCGAGTGTGGTACCCAATACCCGAGATAAACAAATTGCTGCTGCATGGCTTTGGCATATTCAATCTGTTTCAAGATCGCAAACACGCCCAAGGAACGTTGCTGATAATCGGGATCAAAAAAGGTATACACCGCTGAAATGCCATCATCCAATTGATCACAGGTTGAGACACACAACAATTGATCGTCCTTCCACAGTTCAAGAAAAAAACTGTCGCTGCAACTTTGGATCAGAAATTTATCAAACTGATCATAACTTGGCGGGAACATATCACCATTGGCATGCCGCTCATTGATATAACGTTCGTATAAATCATAGTGCATTTGTGCGGCATGTTGCGTGCTGACACGGCGTAAGGTCAGATCCTGATTGCGTTTCCAGGCCTTTTTTTGACGACTATTGATTTTAAAATCCTGCACGGGAAGACGGCAGGATAAGCATTGACGACAGAGATGACATTCGGGGCGATAAACAAAATCCCCACTGCGCCTAAAGCCTAAACGAGACAGTTCGGACAAAGTCACCACATCAATACGGTGCGCGGGATCTAAAAACACCATCCGCGCAGATTTATTATCGAGATAACTGCAGTCATGCGGTGGGGTAATATAGTATTGCAAATCGTTTAATAGGGACTTGGGATGATAAGAATTCATAATGGTGTCCCTCCAACGATAAGGTTTTTTAATTCACGGAGTACAAATTATTGATCAGCGCTATTGTTGCTAAGTTGAGCATTCAAAGCGATGGCTTGACTTGAAAATACACTGTCTTGGTACTTTTTCCAATCAATGTCAGGCTGTTTGACAACATCTTGTAACGATTTAAGATACGCTTGGCGAGAAATCGTACAAGCCCCCAAGCTTAAAAGATGATCATTCACCAACTGACAATCGATCCACGCCAAATTCTGTTCTTGGCCGATCAGCATCAAACTATAAAACGCCATTTTAGAGACATCAGTTTCCGTGCTAAACATCGATTCGCCAAAACACCCCCGCCCGATGGTCACGCCATATAGGCCACCGACCAAAGCATCTTGCTCATTCCAGACTTCAATACTGTAGCCATAGCCTGCTGTAAAAAGATCACAATAACCACGGATAATCTCTTCTGATATCCAAGTTTCGTCGGCATAACTACGCGGCATGGCACAGCGCGCAATCACTTGCTCAAAAGCGTGATTGACGGTAATGCGATAGTTGTTTTTTTTCATGCTGCGCAGCAAAGACTTACTCGGTCGATAATGCTGCGGTACGATGATACAACGCGGCTCCGGGCTCCACCAACAAATTGGCTCTCCCTCTGAAAACCAAGGAAATAAACCATGACGGTAGGCTTCATACAGCGTTTCTGGACGCAGGTCAGCGCCGATACAGATTAAGCCTTCTTGATCAGGATCTGCACTGATGGGATCGGGAAAGATATATTGAGATTGGGCGAGCATTGCATAGATTGCACTGAGTTAAATTAACTTATCTTAGCCGATGCAACGGCATAAACCCAAATGTGTTGATTGGGTCCCCCACGTATTCAGACATAAAAAAACCCCACCCGAAGGTGAGGCTGATCTGAGTCGCCGAGGCTTAAGCCACGGATATCAAATTATTGTTTTTCGTAGATGCTGATTTCAACGCGGCGGTTTTGCTCACGACCTTGTGGTGTGGCATTGCTGGCGATTGGGTTTTGCGCGCCATGACCTTGGGCATTGATACGGCCTGAAGGAATACCTTGGCCTGCCAAGTAGTTCGCAACAGATTGTGCACGTGATTGTGACAATGGGATGTTGATTGAGTCATTACCGGTGTTGTCGGTATAACCCGTTACCAAGATCACGCTACGGTTATCTTCAGCCAAAGTTTGTGCAACTTTGTTTAATGTGCCGTAGAAATTTGGTTTGATGTTTGATTTGTTGGTATCAAATGTAATGCTACCCGGCATAACAAGACCGACTGAACCATCTGGATTACGGTTCACATCTACACCACTGCCTTGCATTTGATCGCGTAGTTTTTTCTCTTTGTTATCAAGATATAAACCAGTACCTGCACCCACGATTGCGCCAATTGCAGCAGCACGGTTGTTTTGAGCCGAGGTGTTTGCATTTGAACGAGATAAACCGTAACCCGCTAGAGCGCCTAAGCCTGCGCCGATCGCAGTTTTATTATAATCGCTCATTCCGCCGCCAGTACCGTTATTCCCAGTACTTTGACAACCAGTAAGTGCGACAGCCCCGATAACGACCGTAGAAATGACTAGTGCACGCATGACATGCCTCCAAGTTGTGTTGTGTTTTTAATCTGTTGCAAGAATGCTAAAAAAATCAAAGGCTGACCATTGATTTTTTGTTAAGAATACCCGTTTAGATTACATTTTGTTATAAATAATTCAAAAAATTGCAAATTAGGTCATCATATTTCGTACACAGTTGCGTTTCGACATTCACTATTTGTGTGAGTCAGCTTAATATTACATCACTTTACGTTTTACCATTATATTGATATTAGGGAATGTTCTATGTCATCACAAAAGCAGAAACAACCTCTATTCAAAAAAATCTCCAAAGGTTTGACCGTTGGTTCAGTTATCACAGGCAGTACCTTCTTGCATGGACCACCTGTTTTGGCATTGGGCTTGACCAAGTTGTTCAAACAGTCCGCCAAGGTTGATGAAACCAATATCAATATTACCAACAACTGGCTCGGGGTAAACAACTGGCTGATTGAGCATGTACTACCTGAACTCGAATGGGATATTTCGATCGACCCTGAACTCGAACTCAGTATGCAAGGTCGTTACCTGATGACCTGCAACCATCAAAGCTGGGTCGACACCACTGTGAATCAGTACTTTGGTTTAAAACGCATGCCGTTAACGCGTTTTTTCACCAAATGGGAGCTGATGTTTATTCCATTCGTGGGACAGGCCTTTAAAATTTTGGGCTTTCCGATGATGAAACGGCATAGCAAAGCCCAAATCGAAAAAAATCCAGCCTTGAAAAACCGAGACCTCGAAGAGGCACGTCGTGCCTGCCAACAATTGCTGAGTCAGCCGTTTACTTTACTCAACTACCTTGAAGGCACACGCTTTACGCCGGAAAAACATGCCGCACAGCAATCCCCCTACCAATATCTGCTCAAGGCCAAAGCCGGCGGTTTGGCACTGGCATTGAATATTTTGGGTGACCAAATTGATGCCCTGGTGGACATGACCATTGTCTATCCGGATGGTGCGCCAGGCTATGGTGAGTTTTGGCTTGGTGATGTCAATCGAATCGCGGTTCATCTGCGTAAAATTGAGATTCCAGCCTGGGTACTTGAAGGCAGTTATGAAGATGATCCACAATACCGTCATGACTTCCAGCAGTGGGTGGATGAGCTTTGGTTGCAAAAAGATCAACTTATCCAAACGATCCAACAAAAATACCAATCCGCAGATCCAAGCGAATCGCATTGACTAGATCGTTGCAATTGAATCATTTTCAATGACTTGCTAAATGATTGGCACTAAAAAACTTAAGGATGATGATGTCAGATTCCACACAAACACCGGTACAAGGCTTTAATCGCGGTCGGCACAACAGTCCCGCATGGAAATTATTTCTGCTCTACGATATTTTCATGATGCTGATCATCGTGATCAACTTGTTCTGTTTGGCCGCAAATGCTTTTTTGATGAGTCATTTTGCGGTGTGGTTTTTCGATCAAATCCAGCTGCCTGAACTGTTAGGATTTTATCGGTCTGACTTACATCCTTGGGTGATCAAAACCGAAAGTTGGTTTATTACCTTTTTGATCCTTGAACTCAGCGTACGTTGGTTAATTGCGATTGTGCGTAAACATCACCAACGCTGGTTCTTCTTCCCCTTCGTGCACTGGTATGAAATTTTAGCGATTGCGCCGCAGCTACGCTTTTTGCGTTTACTGCGCGCGGGCGTGATCGCCTATCGCTTGCACGAACTGGGCTATCGCGTAATCCCTGAAAATATGCGGCTCAAGCTCAAGTTTTACTATGGCATGTTGATGGAAGAGCTTTCTGATCGTGTGGTGATGACCGTGGTGGACGGGATTCGACATGAACTCGACACCAGTTCTACCCACAAAAAAGTCATTCACGACTTGGTCGATCACCATCGACAAATGTTTTCACAAGCCTTCACTGAAATTCTACAAGAGAATTTGGCCACTGAACTTAAAATACAACAACCGAATTTGGCCTACCATGTCGGTCAGATCGTCAATAAAGCGGTCGAAGACACCCCCGAACTGACGCAAATTTTACGTCGCCTCCCCATCGTCGGTGGCTTACTCGAAAGTCAGTTACAAAGTATAGGACAGCGTTTAGGTGAAAATATTACCCATGGCTTGATCGCCCCCCTAACCCCGGGCAACGAAAAGCAAAACAATCCAATTTATCAACATATTGGTGAAAAAATCAGTAATATAAATATTGAAAATCAAAAACTTGAACAATTGGTTGAGTCGGTCTTCTATGAGAGTTTAGAGGCGATCACCAAACAGGTTAAAATCAAGCAATGGAAACTCGAACTTGAGCGAAATGAAGCAGCTAAAGATTAATCAATCCATTGAAAATATTTGTATCTTTGCTAGAGAAATCACTCAATTTGTTCTAGGATTTGCTCTATTTCATCTTTTAATCCGATATGACTATAAATTCGGATCTCCTTAAGGAATAACTATGGCTGATATACGGATCACTGGCAGAATGGTTAATTTTACCCGATTAACCTTTGATACGCATGATCATGATGTCATCCGTCAACAGCTGACGACTATGCTCAATGACACGGCCTCGCAAGGGGTATTGGTGATTATTGACACCACAGTCGAGCAAGAACTCATTGCATTGATTCAACTTTTAGTAAGTCTAGACCTACAACCGATGGCGGTGATTGATGGTCTGCTCGGTGATCAAGCCCGCGCGATCCAGTTTCCTGTGATTGCAGCAGATCGACCATTACAGCGCATCAAAGCAACGCGCGAGCAAGCGATTGAAGCTGTCGTCGATCCGGCCTTGGCAGACTCAACTGCACCGCAACATACTTTACTCAGCAGTGCAGCAAAATCTGTTGCTCATATGACCTCGTATCACGATGAGGTTTTACGTACTGGACAATGTCTGGTGCAAGATCATGGCGATATCATTGTTAATGCCGGCATTAACAGTGGTTCTGAAGTGATTGCTTCAGGAAATATACATGTCTACGGCAGTGTTCGTGGTAGAGTCATTGCCGGTGCAGGCGGTAATATCAGTGCGCGAATTTTTTGTCATTCTTTAGAAGCCGAGCTGGTTTCTATTGCAGGAACCTATTGTGTAGCAGATGATATTCCTGAGAAAATGCTCAAAAAAGCAGTACATGTTTACTTGAATGATCAACAAGAGCTAGAATTCCAAGCTCTCGAATTTTAATGTATAAACTAAACACCATAAGATCCCGTACAACGGGGAAACGACCATAATAGGAGTGGATTCGGTGGCGAAAATTGTTGTCGTTACATCAGGCAAAGGTGGTGTAGGTAAAACTACAACTAGTGCATCTTTTGCAACAGGTTTAGCCCTACGTGGTCATAAAACTGTTGTGATCGACTTTGATGTAGGTTTACGAAACTTAGATTTGATCATGGGCTGTGAACGCCGTGTTGTATATGACTTTGTGAATGTTTTAAATAACGAAGCTCGTCTACAACAAGCGCTCATTCGCGATAAAGATATTGAAAACCTGTATATTTTACCGGCTTCGCAAACACGTGATAAAGATGCACTCACGGATGAAGGTGTGGCCCGGGTGATGGATGAACTTTCACAAGAATTTGACTATGTGATTTGTGATTCTCCTGCGGGGATTGAACGCGGCGCTATTTTGGCGATGTACCATGCTGATGAAGCGATCATTGTAACCAACCCTGAGATTTCCTCAGTACGTGACTCCGATCGTATTATTGGTATGCTCGACAGTAAAACAAAAAAAGTAGTGCAAAACGAAGGACGAATCCGCAAACATTTGTGTATCACTCGTTTTAATCCAGAGCGTGCAGATAAACAAGAAATGTTGACCATCGAAGACATTTCTAAAGATATCTTACGCGTTCCAACCTTAGGGGTTATTCCTGAGTGTCCAAGCGTGCTTCAAGCTTCCAACGAAGGTAAACCTGTGATTCTGTATACGGATGCGGGTGCAGGCCAAGCTTACGATGATCTCGTAGCACGATTCTTAGGTGAAGATCGACCGTACCGTCATATTGAAGTGAAACCCAAAGGTTGGTTAGCACGTTTATTTGGAGCGTAGACATGGCAGGATTTTGGAGTAAACTTTTTAGCAGTGATGAAAAACCCTCAAGTGCCCAAACTGCAAAAGATCGCTTAAAAGTGATCGTGGCATCTGAGCAAGGCTTAGGCAAACGCCTGAGTCAAGACAAAATCGACCAGATGAAAAAAGAGATCATGCAAGTGGTCAATCGTTATGTGCGTGGCGTCGACGAACAAAACATTCAAATGCAAGTTCGTTCTGAAGCCAACATTGAAATGCTTGAAATGAATATCAATTTACCTGAAGAGCATTAATTCTATAACTGATTGGTCAAGTACATGTATTCAAGGCAAAATGGCAAAGGCTATTTTGCCTTTTTCATTCATAGACATCCCTTGGAACGCTGCGCTGCATTGAATTTTAAATTTCAGCTTTTAGCTTTAAAGTTCCAGCGCTTCGGCATCGTATTTTGCATTCGAGCTATTAAGTGATTGCGGCGTAGTTGATTACGGCTCAGTTGATTGCGACTCAGCTGATTGCGCCAAGGGAATCGATTTTAGTTTTTTAAATTGAGGAGATGCGGTTATGGCATTATCACAGCCAGCGACGTTTAACGAAGAATGGTCTGATGAGCGGGTATTTGCCTATCTCAGCCAACTTCCGCCAGCGGGTGAAAATGCAGATTTTCATGTGCTTTATCATGCCTATAAACATATGCGTCCCAGCGATTACCAACGCCTATTGACGCGTTTTGTTGCTGATGGACGTGACCTCAATGCGAAAAACAGTCAGGGCCAGCGTATTCACGACGTGATCGCAACATTTCCACGTCATTCCGAAGCGTTTCTCGATCTGCTTGCCCAGTTTGCTTGATCTGTGACCAAGATGACTCCAAAAAAAATATCGACAGCCCAACACTGTCGATATTTTTTTAGAGGGAGAAAGGTCTAGCGCCAACTAAATCATCATGGGGGTACACATTTCGATCAAAAAGCCATTGATGTCTTCAACATAGGCGATGGACTGTCCCCAAGGCATTTTTTCAATCCCTTGGATTTCCTTTGCTCCCGCCAATTTGGCTTGGCGTAAATCATATTCGAGTTGATCGGTGACAAAAGCCAATTCAAAACTCGGTGTTTGGATATCAGCGCGTTGTGGTTTCTTCCCCAAAGATCGAATCAGCTCAAATGAGCTTAAAGCAATGGTGGTTTGACCACTCTCAAGTTCAGCATAGTCTCCTTGTTCATGTTGAAATTTCAATTCAAAGCCAAAAGCATTTTTATAAAATAGCGCTGTTTTTTTGACATCCTCAACATATAAAATCGTATATGCAAACCTCATTTTCTTATCATCTCCATCGAGTACCGTCATTATTATGAATAAAATCAATTAAGGCATCGCACGTCTTGTGCGCGTTTGAGGTCTTAACTGATCCAAAGCAATTTCACGGATGAAATTGAAATCGGTGCATCCACGCGGGAATTAAAATAACTCTGCGATCAAACTGGACAGATCAGACTGCTCAGATAGAATCTGTCATCTAGAATGTGATCCGTTGGATCAGACCCGATCGAAAAAATTATTTTCATCGTTCATATTTCTAATTGTTTTATAGATCTGTGCCGTCTTAGAAAATCAACGATCGCGTTTTTACTGGCTTGACTTGGATCAATAATTGATCTACAGCCATAGTGGAATAAATAGCCTGAAAGTTCAATCAAAAATTTTGACCATTTTCGTCAACAGCAATTTTATACCGCGGTGCTAAGCAGGCCGCCGACTCAGCCAAACCAAGCAGGCTAAAATCATCTCCCCGCGCAGCAGTCTGTAGCTGCACCTTTATCCGACATATAGATCTGAATAAAAAATCCCCCGCAGGACGCGAGCCTTGAGGGGGATTTCTTTACTGCTGATCTCAATCGTATCAAAGCAAAAATAAAGTACGCTTAAACTAAAATATCACGCTTTCCGTTAGCCCCCATGCCACTGACGATGCCGTTTTCTTCCATTTGATCGATGATCCGGGCTGCACGGTTATAGCCTAAACTAAATTTACGCTGTAAGGATGAGGTTGAGGCTCTGCGGGTTTCCAAAACAAAAGCCACGCACTGATCATACAGTGCATCACGATCTGGACCACCCTCACCCTCCTCAAAGCCACGCGAAGACGACTCCTCATCAAATGGAGTCAAAATTTCATCCACATAATTGGGTGAACCACGCTCACGCCACGCATCACAGATACGGTTGACTTCATCATCTGAAATAAAGGCGCCGTGCACACGTTCAGGCTCAATCTTACCTGGGCCCAAGAACAGCATGTCACCATGACCAAGTAGATCCTCAGCACCACCGGCATCCAAAATGGTTCTGGAGTCGATTTTACTGTTCACGCGTAACGCAACCCGGGTTGGGATATTGGCTTTGATCAGACCTGTGATCACATCGACTGATGGACGTTGAGTCGCAAGCAGCAAATGAATCCCCGCAGCACGTGATTTTTGAGCCAGACGGGTAATCATTTCTTCCGCTTTTTTACCCACTTGCATGATCATGTCCGCAAACTCATCCGCCACAATCACGATCATCGGTAAAGAGGTCAGACGTGGTGCGCGTTGTTGCGTGGCCGAATCACTTGGTTTCCAAGTCGGATCGATCAGGTCTTCACCATTGGCGATGGCTTCTTCAACCTTGCGGTTATAGTCACTGATTTTACGGATCTTGAGGAAGGACATCAGCTTATAACGACGTTCCATCTCATTCACACACCAGTTTAGGGCGCTGACTGCATCTTTCATATCCGTCACCACAGGGGTCAGGAGATGCGGAATATCGTTATAGTTAGCCAACTCAAGCTGCTTGGGATCGATCAAGATCAGGCGCAATTGATCTGGGGTGTACTTGAGCAACATCGACAAGATCATGGCATTCACCGCCACGGATTTACCTGAACCGGTAGTCCCGGCCACCAACATATGCGGTGCCTTGGCCAAGTCAGTCAAGACTGGATTACCGGAGATATCCTTACCCATCGCCATCGAAATCAATGCATTCGGATCACGATACGCCGGTGTCGCCAACAATTCTGTCAGACGCACCATTTCACGGGCGCTGTTCGGGACTTCAACCCCGATATAGGGTTTGCCCGGAATCACCTCAACCACACGGACCGAAGCCATCGACATAGAGCGTGCCAAGTCGCGTGAAATATTGGTGACTTTGGAGGCTTTTACCCCAGGCGCCAAATCCAGCTCAAAGCGTGTCACCACCGGACCCGGCTGTGCTTCAATGACTTTGGCTTTGAC
>JASLJB010000292.1 GCA_030152605.1 Acinetobacter sp.
GCCATCAAGGCTGGACGTGTCTGGACCAATTGCTATGGCCTGCACCCTGCGCATGCGGCCTTCGGTGGTTATAAAAAATCCGGCATCGGCCGTGAAACGCACAAGATGATGCTCGATCATTATCAACAGACCAAAAACTTACTGGTCAGCTACGACGACAATGCCATGGGCTTTTTCTAAAGCCTCTGCGCCAAGGGTCTAAGCCAGATCCTACTCGCCAGTTGCAGTCAAACATTACACCGCTTTGTCGCCTCATCTCAGGTTGAGGCCTCGCAATATACGAATTTAAAAAGGATATTTGCCCATGCGTTTTTATGATTATCTGGTTCCCAATGTCAATTTCTTTGGTCCCGGCTGCCTTGAGGTGGTGGGTCAACGTTGCCAAATCTTAGGCGGTCAACATGCACTGATCGTGACCGATCCATTTTTGGCCACACTCAAAGATGGCGCGGTGGAAAAAACCATTGCTTATCTCAAGGCTGCTGGCATTCAAAGCAGTGTGTTCTTTGGCGTGCAAGCCAACCCCAAAGACACCGATGTTGCCGCCGGTCTAGCCTGTTATCAAGACAACCAATGCGACATGATCGTCACCGTCGGTGGGGGTTCGCCGCATGACTGTGGTAAAGCCATCGGGATTATGGCCACCCATCCGGGCAAGATCAGCGACTATGCCGGGATCGACACCCTGACCCACCCCTTACCGCCGATTGTTTCAGTCAACACCACCGCAGGCACGGCCAGTGAAGTCACACGTCATTGCGTGATCACCGATACCAAAACTCATCTCAAATACGTCATCGTCAGTTGGCGCAACCTACCTTTGGTCTCGATCAACGATCCGTTATTGATGCTGGGCAAACCGCGCGCCCTCACAGCAGCAACCGGTATGGATGCACTGACACATGCAGTCGAGGCCTATGTCTCTGTGGATGCCAATCCGGTTACCGATGCCGCGGCGATTCAAGCCATCAAGCTGATTGCCAACAACTTACGTACTGCCGTTGCCAATGGCAGTGATCTCAAGGCGCGTGAAAATATGGCCTATGGTTCACTGCTGGCCGGTATGGCATTTAACAATGGTAACTTGGGTTATGTGCATGCCATGGCGCATCAGCTCGGCGGTCTTTATGACCTGCCACACGGCGTCGCCAATGCTGTACTCTTGCCGCACGTGTGCCGCTATAACCTGATCGCCAATGTGCAAAAGTTCGCGGATATTGCGGAATTCTTAGGTGAAAACACCGCTGGCTGTTCAGCACTCGAAGCTGCGGACAAAGCCATTGAGGCCTTGTTTAGACTGTCTGCCGATGTCTCGATTCCAGCACATTTAAGTGAACTTGGCGTTGATGAAAAAGACTTTGCCCTGATGGCTGAGAATGCCTTAAAAGATGGCAATGCATTTAGTAACCCACGCAAAGGCAGCGCCGAAGATATCATCGAGATCTTTAAAGCCGCCTATTAACCTCCCCCGATTCATCTCCCAATAAAACATGATGCAATACGATGCTCGGTGAATGATCCCATTGTCATTCACCAAGCACATCAGTTTATATCCTCGCCGTTGAGCTCTTCATCGGTGGGGATTTTTTTATTTCATCCTCTGTCTTCAGCACGATCTCACACAGGACCCAAGCCTTAAAGCGGCATCCGATATTGGATCACCCCCGCATTTCCCGCTACCCAATCATATAAACGTTGTGCAGTAAGATTGCTCTGCTGGGTATGCCAGTACAAACGTGCGCAGTCTTGTGCTTGCGCCTGTTGTTGCACAAATTCGATTAACTGCTTGGCCACCTGCTGCCCCCGCGATTCTGGTCTGACATACAAATCTTCGAGATAACAATATTGCTTCTCGGCCCAAGTCGAGTCATGAAAGACATAATGTACCAAGCCCAAAATCTGATCCTGATCACATGCCACAGCTGCATGTAGTTTCTGATCAGGATCAAGAAAGCGCGCCCAGGTTTGCAAGCTGGTCTGCTCCGACAGTTGTACTTGGTAAAATTCTTGATAGGCCAACCAATACGGCAACCACTGTGAATAATCATCGGCTTGTACTGGTCTAATGCTGAGTAGAGATGGATTGTGAGTCATAGCAAGCTCCAAAGTTTGATAAATAAAGCGATCGTTGTTCAAATGAGCTTGCAGCATAATCAGCAAAGTGATTCTATATTAGATACAGTTTTCAACTATTTTAAAGTACCACTTTATACGACTGATCAAAAATCACAGGTCCTCTTTTGGCTCAAAAATCACAAGCAACTTTTCCACATCTGCTCTTAGCCCCCGGAAAGATTCAACAGCAGTTTTATCTGGCCTTGAAGAAACACATTCAAACGGGTGCATTGGCGCCGGGTACTAAACTACCCTCCAGTCGTAGCTTCGCCAGCATGATGGGCATCTCTCGTAACTCAGTATTGGCAGGACTCGATCGCCTATCCGATGAGGGTTATCTGTATACCCGAGCCGGTTCTGGCACCTATGTGGCCTTGGCATTACCCGAGCAGTTTATCCAGATTCAGCACACGGCTTCCCAATCAGTGGCAAATACCCACCCACTCGCCAGCAGCACAAATCAAACTCAAGTACTCAAAGCACAAACGAGCAGTGCTGCAATGCAGATCAGTTCACGGATAAAGTCACTTCAAGCCACTTGGACGGCAGCAAATACAGCACGCGGTGAGCAGCGTATGTTTAGTATCGGCATCGGCTGTTGTGATTTATTTCCGCATCAGCTTTGGGGACGACTGCTCGCTCGGGCATGGCGACAGTTTTCAAAACAAGCGCATCACACTCAGGTCTTTGGCTTTATGCCGTTACGACAGGCGATCTGCGACTATATGCATGCCACACGCGGGGTGCAATGCCGTCCCGAACAAGTCCTCATCGTCAATGGTACTCAACAAGCCATCAATCTCACCGCACAGGTCTTGCTCGATCAAGGGGATGAGGTCTGTATTGATGAACCTGGTTATGATGCTGCGCGTGGCGCATTGTTGGCCCAAGGTGCTCAAGTTCGCCCCGTGGACAGTGACTCGGAAGGCATGAAACTAGAGGATGTCATTCAACACTGGCCAAATAGCAAAATGATTTACAGCACCCCATCACATCAATTTCCATTGGGCGGCACGCTGAGTTTATCGCGCCGACTGGCGCTACTCGCATGGGCAGCCGACCAGAATAAATGGATTTTTGAAGACGACTACAACAGCGAGTTTCGCTATCACGCACAGCCGATACAGGCGCTTCAAGGCCTCGACCAACAACAACGCGTGATCTATGCTGGGACATTTTCCAAAATGCTGTTGCCCGAACTCAGGCTTGGCTTTCTGATCATTCCAACGCAACTGATCGACGCTTTTCAATGGGCCAAACATTATGCCGATACGCGAAGTGCCTATCTAGAGCAGGCCACGCTGGCGATGTTCATCAGCGAAGGACACTATGCCCGCCATGTGCGACGGGTTAGAAAAGCCTGCGCGGAACGACAGCAAACCTTGATGCATGCCTTAGCGTTGCATCTCTCGGATTATGTGCAGATCGAGGCCAATGACTCCGGTATTCATGTGCTGGCATGGCTGAAAGCTTCCTATACCGAACAGCAGTTCTTGACGATTTGTGCTGAAATCGGCTTGGGCGTGCAAGCCCTATCGCGCTACTATCAACAACAACCTCAAGCGCAAGTACAACGTCGTCAAGGGATTTTATTTGGTTTTGCAGCACATACGCCGACTGAGATCGATCAGGCCATCCAGCAATTGGCCGAAGCACTACAGGCCGCCTCAATCTCGAACTCAAGCTGAATTTGAGTATACTGTGGCGTAAAACTGCGTCACTTCAACCAATTGATTCAGCCTTAGTCCATTAACCCAACAAGGACCCACATGTCAAAAACTCTAAAATTTAGCCTTTTGGCACTGATCCTCTTGGTCTTGGCTTGGGCCTATGCCTCGCCGTATTGGGTACTGCACCAGATCAAACAGGCTGCCGACCAAAACGATAGTGAGAAAATCTCCAGTTTTATTGACTATCCGAGTGTGCGCGATAGCCTCAAACGACAGATCCAAACCCAGATGGACAGCAAGATAAACACCCAGGGAAATGATGCCTTATCGAAACTCGGTTCCTTGTTTGCGTCGTCAATGGCAGATCAATTGGTCGATACATTGGTTACGCCGGAAGCCATGACTTTACTCTTTAAAGCCAAGGGCTTGCATGATGATGCTTCAGCCGAAAAGCACTCTAAGGATCAAATACCAGCGCAATCCGAAAACGCAACAGAGGCATTGGCGAATGCCGCGCATCAAGACACCATCAACAACCCGCCAGTCGAACGCACTGATCACAATCAAACTCAAGTCGCGCAAACCACGCCTCAGCCCAAACCCGACTATCGTGCCGGCTATCAATCGCCGAATCGCTTTGTGGTTCAGATCAAAGATCCGAAATCAACTGATGTGGATGTGGTGCTGCAACGCAGTGGTCTGAGCTGGAAAGTGAGTGAACTCAAAGTGCTAAAACTATCTGAATTGGCAAACTAACCAGCTCGGTGAACTAACGGGCTTGGCAAACGAATTAAGCACTTGCGTTTAGTGCTTGGCGTTTACTCCGCTCGGCAGTATTGACCGAGCGGAATAAACTGTTTATTGGCCACCAAGGTAATGCGATTTTTAGCACTTAAATCTGCGCTGCGATAATGTTCACCCGGCAACATAAAAAACTGGGTCGCGTCAGTATCTGAACCGTCACAACCTTGCGCGATAATCACTTTAAAAAAAGTATTTCCGGTATTGCTTAAAGTCCCCTGCTGATCATCGAAGGCATAACTCAGCTTTGCTTGTTTCGGACGCACGATTAAAATCGTACTCACCGAAACTGAGGGTAAAAATACACTGCCCTGTTGCTCAGCAACTGGATCTAAAGGTTCGATCGGGGTTTCTAAAAAACTGACCCGATAATAACGCTCCTGATCATCTTTGGGCCCGATATACAGTAGCTTAAAATAGTCGGTTTTCCCCGCCGCGATATTCAACTTTAAGGGGGTGAAAATCAGTTCTCGCTGCCGTTGTTGCATCACTCGCTCGCCCTCTAGACCGGGTCGATCTATTTTAACGGCGCTGACTTTATAGAGGCTATTCGAAGCCGTGTCATTCTTAACGGCCTTGCTAATAAAGCTTTCATCCGATCCCATTTCATAAATATAGGAAGAGAGAAAAATAGCATGCGCAGGTAAACTCAATACCGCCAAGCCCAGAACAGCACATAAACCACAGATCAATCGGCATAGATTTTTTTGCATTCAACTAATCTCGATTTACCCCAATCCAAAGTGCTTTTACTTCAATCAAACCTTCAGCAAAAACCGTTCCCTCCCAGCTTTTTCCTGCTTCCGTCGTGTTTGAAGCGTTATCGTCCATTGGAAATGAGAGTTTCAGTGCAGTCGAATAAAAACTTCCAGATTGTTGTTGATCCCAAGGCAGCACTGACCATGTAGCCTCTTTGATGGAAACGGCCGGATCAGCGCAACTATTTCGAAGGCGTGTGGTTGAATTCTGTTGATTGGTGAAACTTAAATACGCCGGAATCAAGACATTAAAGCTCTGATTGGTCGGACTAAAACGACAATAATTCATATTGTTTTGACGCGCACTATGACCTGTGACTTGAGCGGTAACGGTATCGGCCATACGTGGTGCAGAAAGCGTGACTTTATAATCAAACTCAATTGGATTTTTTGAACCAATCTGACCGTTAACATGGCCCTTACTGTGTTCTTCAGGTCGGATACTAATCGCATATTCACGCGGTAAAATATTGACCTTGGTCGATGACGAAAACTGATAATAGCCAGACTCTGGAGTATTCAAGTTATCGAGATTAAAGGTAAATACATCATTATGCCCTTGGATACTGCCACGGTTGGCAACCAGGTTTTTTAAAAATGTATTGCTGAAAAAGGTCGAGATATAACCTGTGTTGCTGGTAAAAATATTACTCGCTGAGGTGTTTGCACTATAGTTATACCAGTTTCTTCCGTCACCACTGACTTTAATCGTCGCTGGTGCTGGGGTGAATTTAGTCGCTGCCGTATCGACAATCAGATTAAATCGAATCCCAGTATACAGATCCGAGGTATTCTTATAATCATACTGCACCATCTTGCATATAATCCCGGTGTCTCGACCAACCACAGCGGCCTGACAATATTGGTTTTGATCAGCCAAACTTGGATTACCATCAGAGTCGATCCATATTTCACTGGCACCGCGTGTATCAGTTAATGTGATATGTGCCGTTTTCGCAAGATTAAAATCCATCTTATACCAGCTACCACGTGTTGCATGGGTGCTACAACGCTCACCTTTGGCAGGATCGTAATCATCACCAGTGCTGCAATAATTTACGCCTAAAGTCGTTCTAGATCCAACAGGCGCTTTACGCATAAACTCATAGGCACTCGGTGAAAAGGATGCAAATCCATAGCCCCCATTATAAATACCTGCCCGCGCTCTGACTTTATAAAAACCATGCTGATCCATATACTGTGGGCTAAAGAATCCTTGTGATGGACACTGTGCTGAAGTGCCGCCACCTTGCACACAACGTAATCCTTGAAATGGTGAATGGATCAAACTGTTATCCAACCACATATCGACATTTTGATTATTTGCCGTCCACCCCACATAGCCCATATAGCCTAGACTGGTTTGTCTGGATGCAAATTTAGTCCATACATTAGAACCACTAAAACGCGGATCTAAACGACGTGGGGTAATAAAGTATTCACGGTCAATCAAGTTTTCAATAAAAATAAAATCATTACTCTGCGCTGGGCGAATATTCGGCGTTAAAGCCGAAAAACTTGAACTCGACAGGATTAAACCCAGTGTCAGGAGCAAAACTCTTTTTTGATTCAGTTGAATTTGCATTATCGTGTTGCTCCCAATAATTTATTACTTGTGCTGGTACCCTTCATTTGACAATGAATATCGCCCACCCAAATTGCACTATCGGCTTTTTTCAGGTTAAGTTCTGATTCACATAAAGCACCATTGTCTTCAATCAGGGTCAATACCGGATAGCGTTTATCCACATCGATTGAAAACTCACCATTTTCATCGGTCACTGTTTTACCAATATGGTTATTAATATTAACGTTCTTGGCCACATCACCAGATGGATAATGAATACGCCCAAACACGGTGACCATTTGTTGAACTTCTGGATTTAAGACCGGCACATTACCAGGATATAAAATCACCTCACTGCTTCGGCCCTTCACGATATTAACGCTGTCCATCGAGGTACGGTCATTGGCCAACTCAATACGATATTCCGTATAGGGCGACAAAGGAATAAAGTTTGTCATGCCAGACAGTTGATGCGTCTGACCATTAATAATCGCTGACATTTTGCCTTGGTCTTTTAATGCAGTATTAATAATCACACCTGACTCTAAGGTGTTATTACTCAGCACCATTTGACGCCCTGCAAATGCGATCGCGCCTTGAGAGGTATAGTTCACCGAGTAATTACTGCCTTCCGTACTCGCAGACAATGTTCCAGCATTGTATTTATTCTCATAACCGACATAACCCGAAACTGCGACTGGGTTAGAGTCTGATGTTTTTTCCTTTTGCTTGACGACTTTGGACAGCTCCAAGCCAACGTTTTTCACCAGATGATCCTGAAAGTTTTGTCGGTAACTGACACTCGCCAGTACATTATCATTTCGACTGCTGACACCTGCACTAAACCACTTTGCAAATGGCATTCTCAAATCAAAATAAATATATTTATCTTCGTTGTTGGTCTGATTAAAATCATTATTTTGATATGTGTTTTTCTGAATACCGGCTCTCACCCCCAAATCCGCATATTTAGCATTCATCAAATTTTGACTATATTCCAAGTTAAAATATTTATTTTTTTGCTGCACATCATTTGAGTAGTTGGTATTAATTAAACCCAATTTACGATAAATCTGTTTCAGGTTAAATGTTGCACCAAAGTTATAATAATCTCGCTTCTCCAAGGACAGATTGTCACCCAGATGCGTGATTTCGCGCGATCCCCAAATGTTTCCATAACCTTTGGGTAAGCCATAATTGGCCGTTAAAATATTTCGAAAGGTAGAATCTGTCGCCAACAAGGTTTGCAAATTAAGATTAAAATTCTGGCTAAGTGAAACTTGACCATCGATCTCAGTCACTAGGGTATTATCTCTTTGATCGAAATCGGCAATACCGTACACACTAGAACGCAATGATACCCCCGCCAACCATGCATAGTTTTTATTCACAGCAGCACCGGCCAACCAAGCATCTTCATCACGGCCACGCCTAAATTGCTCATCACCGCGATGATTCACTCCTGAGTTATTCAGCCGAGCGTTATTTAGGCGGGTATATTCAAGCTTACCGCCAAACACTTGCCAGTTGAGTTTTTCAGTATCACTCGATTGACGCTGATAGGATTTATTGACTTGGGCAATGGTCGAGTTAGTTTCTTCACCATTGATAATGGTTTTA
Source organism: Acinetobacter sp. (assembly GCA_030152605.1). GTDB lineage: Bacteria > Pseudomonadota > Gammaproteobacteria > Pseudomonadales > Moraxellaceae > Acinetobacter. Next base: position 8,532 of record JASLJB010000292.1, read on the forward strand.
ACTTCTACGCTATAAACACCGGTCGGTAGGCTCGAAGTATCGACCTCATGACTCCCCAAGGGAAAATTCTGAATACTGAGTAATCGCCCTTCGCGATATAACTGCACCGTTCCTGCACTGGGTAAAAACACAGTAATCGGCGTTAACGACAGTGCACTATTTTGCAGCGCGCTGTTGCTGATATTCCCGTAAGACATGCCATAAATTTTACCGCTATTCACGCCATTGATACTGGCAATCGACTGCATACTCCATGCATCCATCATCCCCGCAGCAAAACGATAGCCCTCAACATCCCGCTCATATAAGGCGCGATAGATTTCCGTACTGCTGTCATTGGTACCTAAACCATAGGCGGATGCATTTAAGATCAGATGATTTTCTTTTAATGATGACACGCTATCCAAATTAACATAGCTAGATGCATTACTGCGATCGTCATATTGGTTGTAATATGAGCCAAAGCGATAGTTTAAAATTGAAGATAGTGACTCGCTCGAAGAGGCCCCCAATATACCGGCTCGAGGAATATAACTGGTTCCCAATGCAGACTCATCCACCACCAAGGTCATATATAGTGATTTCAAATCTAAGTTGAGCTTGGCATCTTCAGTCACGTCAAAGCGCAAAGCATTATCAATTTTTTGATCTTTGATTAGGTCTAAGGCCTGCTTGGTTTGATCCGAGAGCTTGGTTTTTTGCAAAGTTTCATCTAAATGAAGCGCACGAATATATAAGCCGCCATCCTGTGAATACAGAATCGCATCTGCTATTTTTTGCTGACTTTTAATCTCGGTATCTTGTGCTTGATATTCCAAATATACTGGAATGCTCAATCCGTTGTTTAACATATCACTTAATGCAGAAGGCAATACCAGCGTACCAAGCCGGATCGGTTTGGTTGGACTGGCATCTGCCTTGCTCATCATAAGCGTGCTACAAATAATAAAATTGAGAAAATAAAAAGAGTATTTCATAAGTTATATTTTTATTTAACGCTGATATATTGGCTCTTATGCCAAATACCAACATGTGTTTTAGGTTGACTCACATCAGTAAATTTCAATTGGATGGTTTTGCCTGGCATGACAAAATATCGTTCTCGACAACCTTTACCTTCTGTATCATCAGCTTGGTTTTTACAGCTCCCCACCGATACCACTCTAAAGGTGGTATTGCCTAAGTTTTTAACTTCACCATTTTTATAGTCATATTCGAACTTTTCTTTGCGCGGTGACACCACCAGAATGGTATCGATTTGCGCAGAGGTGGTGGCTAAACCAAGCTTCGAAGCTGTTTTAACATCAAATTCATTCATCGGCGCATCTAACCAAGACAAACGATAATAACGTTCGATCTCATCTTGCGGGCCTTGATAGGAGATTCTAAAAAATTCTTTTGCACTGCCTGGCAAAACGATGCTTGCAGGTGTAAATAAAATTTCTGATTTACTTTGCATCGGAATCACCACACCACCATCATGCGGTGTAGAAATACGCTGTACTTTGAGTCCAATATATCGAGCCACGTCGGTTGTATTGGATACTTCCTTGGTTACAACGGATTGTTGTGATTCGATAAAAGAAGTGATGTCACCCACATTAATGGCGAAACTACTTAAAGGCGCCAACAATAATCCAAAAAAAATGCTAGTTTTTAACAAGATACACCCATTTTTTGTAGACGTTGGGGAGATAAGATCTCCCCAACAAGTTTTAATTCGTTCTTAGTTTTTTAATAGAATTACATCTACTCAAGGGGTGAATTACTCAGCCCAAGTTGCGGTAAATTGAACAGCAACTTCGCCATCCCAGTTACCATCTACAAGCTCATTAAACTCTGTTGCTGCAGTACCGTCAGAGGTTGCTGAATCGATTGAGAAAGTGAATTTGCTTTGTGCTGAACTACGACCCGCTGTTTTAAAGCCATTTGCTACAGCAACCAAGTCATTGGTTAGGCCTTGACCCACATCAACCATAACCATCGGTTGATTCGTCAATTTAGTGCCATTCCAAGCCACGCCTACAGCCAAAGTCGATGCATCTGCACTACGAGATAAGGTATTGCGAAGTACTTGTGACTTTAGGTTAAAGTCTGAAGCACCGGTTTGACCTTCAATCGTGACATCAAATGCACCATCAACAGTATTAAACTGGTTTAAGCCTTCAGCATATTGAAAACTCAATGATTTCATAGGTGTTACCACCAAAGCACTCTTGGTATCTTTGGTTGCTGACGCATCCCAAGTCGCAACTGATGTCGCTGTGAAATCTGCAAAAGCTGAAACTGAAAGGACTGAAGTTGCAATAAGCGCAATAAATTTTTTCATAAAATTCTCATTTAAATTAAAAAGGCGAAGTAAGTATTTCTCGTGATTAAAAAACTTATACCCAACAATAAAGTTAAGCTTTCAAATACACCCCACTAAAAAGAAATTTTAAAAATTGACTTCTTAGTAAAATTTGAAATCGCATAGTAACAGCTGAGAATTATGTGATACATATCACACTAGTGGTTATTTTATGTTAATTCAGGCCACGCCCATTAAGTTTTTCTTACAGATATATTTCATTTTTATGACAGCGTTGTGACACATTTGTGCTGCTAAAGTGCGCTGCGAGCGGATTACTCCGCCCGGCAATATGTTCCGAGTGGTATAAATTTTTGATTGGCGACCAGCATGATTTTATTTTCGGCACTTAAGCTGGGGTGCTGATAACGTTCACCGGCGAGTAAATAAAACTGCTTTGCATCTTCGTCACTGCCGTCACATCCTTGTGCGATCATGACTTTAAAAAAGGTATTGCCGGTATTTTTTAATATCCCTTGCGCTGGGTCGAATTCATAGCGCAGGCGTTGCTGACGTGGACGCACGATAAAAATAGTACTGACTGAAACTGAGGCTAAAAATACACTGCTCTGCTGCTGCGCCGACTGATTCAGCGCTTCCATCGGGGTTTCTAAAATATTAACCCGATAGTAACGCTCCTGATCATCTTTGGGGCCGATATACAGCAACTTAAAATAATCAGTTTTTCCCGCGGCCATATTCAACTTTAAGGGGGTGAAGATCAGTTCCCGCTGTTGCTGTTGCAGCACGCGCTCGCCTTCTACGCTGGGACGATCAATTTTAACCGCACTGATTTGATAGATATTATTTGATGTGGTGTCATTCTTGACCGATTTACTGATAAAACTTTCATCTGATCCCATCTCATAAATATAGGATGATAAATAAATCGCCTGTACCTGAATACTGAGGCAGCTGCTGATGAGGAAGAGTAATATTTTCATCATTAAGTTTCCCTTCGCCGACATATTATTCAAGTCAAACCTGCTATGGGTTTTATTGACCGCTCAACCAGAGCGCTTTGACTCTCACCACGCCCTCTGCATAGACCGTACCTTCCCAGTGCTGCCCCTTCTCTGTGAGTAAAGACGTTGCATCATCCATCGGGAATAATAGCTTTAACGAGGTTGAATAAAAGCTACCCGATCGCGCTTGATCCCAAGGGACTTCCGTCCATATTGCATCTCGAATGGAAATTTCTGGGTCACTACAACTATTCCGGATGCGGCGCTGCTGATTGCCGGCGATCGAATAACTTAGATAAGCCGGTATTAAAACCGTATATTTCTGATCAATTGATTTAAACCCACAGTAATTGAGTTGATCTTTTTTGAGACTTAAACCGAATGCTTGTGCACTGACATTATCCGCCATCCGCGGCGCAGACAACGTCACTAGATAATTAAACTCAATCGGTTGTTTGGAGCCAATCTTGCCATTCAAAACCCCGACACTTTTCGCTTCCGGCTTAATACTAATACTGTGCTCACGGGGCGAAACTTTGACGCGGGTTGAGGATGAAAATTGATAATAACCAGACTCGGGGGTGTTGGTATTTCGAATATTAAAGGTAAAGATATCTTCATGACCTTGGATATTGCCTTTGCTGGCGGCCAAAGTCTTTAAAAAACGATTTGAAAAAAAAGCCGAGATATAGCCCGTTCCACTTTGAAAAATAGCATTGGCTGGGGTGTTGGCAGCATAGTTATACCACTGGTTATTATTGCCACTGATTTTAATACTGGTGGAGTTTGGGGTAAAATTCAGCTGCGCCTGATCGACGATCAAATTAAAGCGCAAAGTAGAATAAATATCTAAGGTTTTGCGGACTTCATATTTCACCATCTTACAGATCACCCCACTTTCACCTGCAACAATACCGATGTGACAAAACTCGCTATTCTCCCCCAAACTCGGCATGCCATTGGAGTTAATCCAGACCTCACTTGCACCGCGGGTATCGGTCAAGGTGATGTGTCCGGTTTTGGTGATATTAAATTTGGTCTGATACCAGTTGCCAGTTTTAGCATGACTATGACAGCGTTCACCACGCTGCGGATTATATTCATCCTTGGTGCGACAGAAATTCAAATCAAAATTATTGCGCATACCCACGACCAATTTACGCATATATTCAAAAGCGCTATCGGACAATAAACCATAACCATAGCCACCATTATTCACACCAGAGCGAGCCGAGGCTTTATAGAAACCGTTCTGATCCACCATGTTCGCTTGAATAAAACCCTGCGCTGGACACTGCCCGCCGCGCACACAACGCAAACCTTTAAACGGTGTATGTAAGGCTGAACTTTCGATCCACATATCGACATATTGACTACTTGCGGTCCAGTTTTTCACGCCCAAGTAACCTAAACTGGACTGTTTGGTCGATCCAAACTTGGTCCAAACATTGGCCCCACTCAAACGTGGGTCCAGATTGCGCGGTGTCACAAAGAATTCGTTATCGATCTGGTTTTCGATAAAGATATACTCATTACTTTGCGGCGCAAGTGTCGAAGGGGTAAGTGCAGCAAAACTTTGAACACTCGTGATCGCTAATAAGCCCCCTAAAAACCAGAACAACACTAAAGCTTGAACAATCGATCTACGTGGCCTGATAGCATGGATCATCTAGGTGTCGCCTCCCAAGACTTTAAGTTTTGCAGCTGGAGCGTGGTGCTGAAAACTGAATAATCGAGCGTTGCTATTCTTCGTTTGACAATATAGATCCCCCAACCAAATTGCACTCTCCGTGGTGTTTAGCGTGAGTTGGGATTCACACTGCGTACCATCTGTTTGGGTCAGCGTCAGTACAGGATAGCGCTTATCAATATCGATTGAAAACTCGCCAAATTCATCTGTTACTGTCTTACCAATATGATTGTTGAGCGGCGCATTTTGTGCGAGCTCACCTGATGAATCATGAATGCGACCAAAGATGGTGATCAACTGCTGCAACTCAGGTTTGAGTACTGCAACATTGCCAGGATAGAGCGTCACTCGACTACTGCGTCCTTTGATGATATTCACACTACTCAATGATTTTTGATCATTGGCCAACTCGATGAGATATTCTTGGTAAGGCGTCAAGGCGATGAAGTTATTTTTCCCAGACAACTGATAGGTTTGACCATTAATGATGGCGGACATTTTCGCTTGATCTTCGAGTCCAGTATGAATCATCACACCGGCGTCTAAACTCAGGGCATTCAGTGCCACTTTCTGATCTGCATATGCAACCGTACCTTGGCTGGTATAACTGAATGAATGACGATCCCCTTCCAAGCTTGCCGTCAGTGATCCTGTATTATATTTACTTTCATAGCCCATATACGCCGCCACAGCCATCGGATTATCTGCGCGATCCTGCTCCTGCTGCTTTTGTCTGACCACTTTAGACAGTTCTATACCGGCATTTTTAACCACACTATGATCAAATAATTTCTTGGCACTGGCCGTAGCAAGTACATGATCATTACGGCTGTTGAGGCCAACGTTAAACCATTTGGAAAATGGCATTTTAAATTCGATATGCACATATTTGTCTTGGCTATTATTGCTGCTCATCGCCTGACCGTGGTCTTTGCTTTTCACCATTCCTGCCCGAAAGCCAAGTTCGGCGAACTTTAGGCTGACCA
>JASLJB010000298.1 GCA_030152605.1 Acinetobacter sp.
ATATCGATTCATGTCAGAATTGCAAGCCACTTATTTAAATACGCCGCCAAAACCGCCACTTGCCAAAGTCACTTTGGGCTTGATCACCATCAATGTGCTGCTCTTTGCTTGGCAAATTCTCAGCGGTGTCGACATCAGCTCGCCCAGTACTGTGGATGCCATGCACTGGGGCGCTGATTATGCACCTTTAACCTTTTTACAAGAACCCTTGCGCTTATTCAGCAGCATGTTTTTTCACTTCGGCCTGCCACATTTGATGTTCAACATGTGGGCGCTGTATGTGTTCGGCAATTTGGCTGAGTCGACTTTTGGGCGATGGTATTTTTGTGGGCTGTATCTACTTTCTGGTTTGATGGGGAGCTTATTCAGTGGCTATCTCGATATTCAAAACAGCATCACCCTACTGGATCACTTTGATCCTGAACTGGTGCCTCGAGTATCGGCAGGTGCGTCGGGCGCGGTGATGGGACTCGGTGGTGCCTTAACCGCATTGTCATTTTTCCCGCCTTTGGCACAGCAACGCTTTATCTTGGATAAACGCTCGCTACTGACCATCATGGCGATTAACTTGGCTTTTGGATTTTTTGCCTCAGGCATCAACAATGCCGCACATATTGGCGGCATGGTCATGGGCGCGTTACTGGCACTGGGTTGGTACGCCACACAACACTATAAGCTGCCAAAACTCAGCACTTGGTTGATCCTGATCTTGGGCGCAGCGCTCAGCTATGCGGTATATCTCTATCTACTCACGCAAGTCGTACAGATTCACGAACTCTGGCAGATGGCACTTGAGCAGATGCAATTATATCGGGTGGAATAAGTGAGATGCTTTGAGCTTATTCACTCGTTATACTCTTCAAGGGTGTAACGCCAAAAGCGTAGACGACTTTAAATACCCAGCTTAATTATCTCCTCGGCAAGTCTGACTGCACTTAATCCTCAGTGAGTGAGATTATTCTTTTACTTTTTTAAAAAAGTAACAAAAACTTTCTTTGCGCTGAGGGGTACATCCCTATACCTCCCAGCGCAAATAGGCGGCGTCCTGCCGCCAGTATCCAAAACCGTTTATTGATCTTAGCTTCTCTAGAAGCTTATAGCTTAGGCTATTTAGTTTTGGGCCTAAGCTCAACCAACTCACATGCCCCTGTCCACTATTGATTCAATTCCCTCAAGCTTTGTAAGGGCGGTAAATCACTGAGATAGCCAAGACGATAACGTCCGATCAAGGCACACAGCACGGCCATCAGCGTTGGGAGCAACAACCAGATCTGCGCATGCCACTGCAGATCCAACTGCATCCGATGTGCCACGATGGCACTGATCAGTTCAGCAAATAAACACGCCATCAAGCCAGCCACAGCCCCCATAAAGCCAATCTCGATACTCAGCATATTTTTCAACTGCCGCTTGGATGCGCCAAAAGAGCGTAACAAGGCCACTTGTTTTTTACGTGCATCCATCAACAGATTGATACAGGCCACCAAGACCAGAAAACCTGAAACACTGACCAACAGTGCCAAGACCCCAATCACCTGCACCAACACATTCACCAAGCGCTTGATCTCTTCCAAGATCAATGACACATCGATAAAGACCGTATTGGAAAACTGTTGAATCAATTCGATCAATTGCGGTTTTTGCGCCTCGGGTACATAGAAGCTCCCCAAATAACTACCCGCATCGACATCCAAAGTCTTGGGCGCAAAGATAAAGAAGAAATTTGGGCTAAAGCTTTGCCACTCGACCTGACGTAGATTGACCACCTGACTGTGCAACTCCCCTTCAGGCAAGCTAAAGGTCAGTTGATCACCGATCTTGATCCCCAATTCGCTGGCTAACTTGGCCTCGACCGAAACCTCACCGACCTGTTGTAGTCGCGCCTCGCCCTTTACGATCTGGTTATCACTTGGATAATGATCGGTCTGAGTCAGATTGAGCTCACGGCGCAAGGCATTATTTTTCTTGACCAAGTCCGGTGCAAAAGGTTGTCCATTGATGCCGACCAAACGTCCGCGAATATTGGGATAGAGCGCAGTCCCCTGCCAAGCATGTGCTTGGAGTTGCTGCTCAAAAGGCTGTAACTCATAAGGCGGTAAGGCATAAACAAATTGATTTGGCGTGTTTTCAGGGAGCTGTTGCTGCCAACGCTCTAACAAGTCGGTGCGCAGCACCAACAGCACGCTCATCAAACTCAGCCCCAATGCCAAAGCCGTGATCTGGATCGCAGACTGTGCCGGTACACCGATATAACTGGAAAATCGGTTACGCAGACGTTTCAATCCCGTCAACAACAGCCACACCACGACATACAGCAATAGACTCAGCACAATCAGCCCCACCATCACCCATGCGGTCAGGCTGATATTTTCAGTTAAGACCACACTAAAGATGATCAAGCTGAGCATGCCAGCACCGAGCATCAAACCCCATGAACGGGCTGATTTTTGTGCTTGGCGCAGCACCCGAATCGGTGCGGTATTTAACAGCTCCCATAAGCTTGGCAACACAAAGCCCAATAACACCACCACACTGGTCAATACCGCGATCGGCAACGGCCCAGTCAGCATATCTAAGAGTGAAAAACTAAATTGTAATTGTGGAATCAACTGTGACATCAACTGCAATAACAAATAAGCAAAGCCCAAGCCTGCAGCACTGCCCAACACGATCGCAATCGCCACCACGCTCAGCAACAGCAGTAAGTACGCATATAACATTTGCCCACGACTGGCCCCCAAGCAACGCATCAGCGCAATATGATCTTGGCTCTGCTGTACATAGCGTTGACTGCTCAATGCAATCGCGATACCACACAGTAAAATGGTCAGAATATTGGCCAACTGCAAGAAGGTTTCCAAGTTTTCAATCGGCTTCATCAAACGCACATTGGCCTGTTGCGCGGTGCGAAGTTTGAGTGAGCTCGGGCTATCCTCGGCAGAAGCGACTGAGGCATCTGTAGCACCGCCCTCAAGTTCTTGTCTCGGCTGTTGCGCAGCATGTTGTGCCTGTTGCTGCTTAAAATCAGCCTCAAATCCCGTTACAGCATCTGCCCCGCCCGCCAATAATAGCCGGTATTCGGCGCGACTGCCGACTTGGATCGCTTGAGTACGCGCCACATCTTGCTGTGAAATAATCACTGTGGGTGAAAAACCAGAAAAGCCCATTTCTTGGTTGCTGTCATGTTCGATCAGCGCAGTGACTTTAAACGAGGCATCCGCGATCTGTACGTTGTCCAATAGCTTCAGCTTGAGTAAATCCATCGCGCGTTGACTGAGCCAGACTTCCCCTGACTGAATCTGCGCTGCAGCAGGTTGCACCCGCAGCTCACCACGCAAGGGAAAGTTCGACTCAATGGCTTTGACATTGACCATGACAAAGTTGGCATCGGTATGCGCCATTGAACTAAACAGCGTGACATGCGACTGTTGCAAATCTCGCTGCTGGGCTGAACGCTGCCATTTTTCCTCAATCGGATATTGATCACTTAGCACCAAATCAGCGGCTTGCATTTTGGCGGCCTGCACATTGACCGCTTGCTGGATTTGTTGATTACTAAACTTGAGTGCTGTAGTGGCGCTGATCGCCAAGCACAGCGCAAAGATCAATAAATACAAACCACTCGATGCAAAACTTTGTTTGCGTAATACACTGAATAAGGCGCTCATGTCTGCACATCCTCAGCCTGTGCGACAGCTTGCGCCTGAGTGCGTTCAATCAATTGCCCATCGTGTAATTCAAAATGCCGCTGACACTTGGCCGCCAAAGCAGGATCATGCGTGACCACCACCAAGGTGGTACCGAGTTCACGATTGAGATCAAACAGCAACTGTTCAATCTCTTGGGCGGTGTGTTCATCGAGATTGCCGGTGGGCTCATCTGCAAACACAATTTTGGGTTCAGCGATCAAGGCACGCGCGATCGCAACTCGCTGTTGCTCTCCCCCAGAAAGTACTTTTGGGGTTTGACTGGCCTGACGTTCCAGACCGACTTTTTCTAATAGGGCTGTGGCTTTGCGCTCGGCTTGGGCATAATTAAAATCTGCCCTTAAGCGTAAAGGCAGCATGACATTTTCCAGTGCAGTCAGATCTGGCAACAGCTGAAAGGCCTGAAAAATAAAGCCAATATTTTTTAAACGTAGTAAAGCCCGTTGTTCTTCTTTGAGTTGATGCGTGGCCTCGGCGCAGACATAGAGCTGTCCGGAACTGGGTTGATCCAAAGTCGCCAATACGCCCAACAGGGTTGACTTACCCGAACCAGACCGTCCTGTGATCGCCACCTGCTCAGCAGGATAAATCTCAAGATCTAAGTTTTCAAAGATGGTCAATGTCTTATCGTGTAATTGAATCGATTGGGTCAGCTGTTGTGCAGAAATAATCGCCTGTGGCATGATGTCGCTACTTGGGTCAAACTGAGTCATAAACAGCCCATACCTATACAAAAGTTAAAAAGTGCAAAGGGGAAAAGGTTCTTACAATATGATTAAAAAACGCGGGATGAAAAATATCGTACAAGTCTGCATGTTTAGCATGATTTGTCTACTATCAGCCAATAGTTTTGCAAAAAGCATTATGATACTGGGTGATAGTTTGAGTGCCGGCTATGGCATGCAATTGTCGCAAGGTTGGGTCAGTTTGCTACAAAAACGACTCGATCAACAGTACGCTAAAAAACATCAAGTCATCAATGCCAGTGTCAGCGGTGAATCCACCAGTGGTGCATTGGCACGTTTACCCAAACTCTTGAGCACCCACCGGCCCGATATCGTAGTGATCGAACTCGGTGGTAACGATGGCTTACGCGGCCAGCCCCCACAAATGATTGAAAACAATCTATCCCAGATCATTCAGCAGAGTCAAAAAGCCAATGCGACGGTGTTGATGTTGGGCATGAAGATCCCACCCAACTATGGTGCAGCCTATAGCAGCGCCTTTGAAAATAGTTTTAAACGGGTCAGCCAACGCCATCAAGTCAAACTGGTGCCGTTCTTTATGCAAGGCGTGGCGGGCAATAAAAACCTGATGCAAAAAGACTTGATCCATCCCAATGCCGCTGCACAGCGCATCTTGTTGGACAATGCATACCCTTCGATTAAAGCCGCGTTGTAAATCAGCCCCTGCCCAAGCCAGTCACAAAAAAGCGATGTCATTAGACATCGCTTTTTTGCTTGAACATGCTTGAACAAAATTGACTTTAAACTCAAATACCACAAGCCTATCGAGCAGCACGCAGCTTAAAGCTTAAAGCTTAAAAGTCGTAAAAGATCACTTCACCGCTTTCAAGTGAATACTCTGCCCCGACCACTTTCAACTGCCCCTTGGCAATCAAGCACTCCAAGACCGCAGAACCATGACGTAGCTGATTAACTGATGCAAACACATTGGATCTGACCGCATGTTTTGACAGTTTATTGAGGTCATCTTTGAGTTCAGTCTGCATCAAAATTTCAACCGATGGGCGCACGCGATTCACGATCGACATCAAGTTAGCAGACGGTGGTGAATCTGGATTGGTCAAGGTATCAATGGTGGCCTGAATGGCGCCGCAGTGGCTGTGTCCAAGTACGATCACCACCGGGCAATCATAGCGTTCGGCCGCGAACTCAACACTGCCGACCTGTGAAGGTGCAACCACATTGCCTGCGACACGGATCACAAACAAATCACCTAAGCCCTGATCAAAGACCATCTCCGCAGGCACACGTGAGTCGGAACAACCCAATACGATCGCAAATGGGTGCTGATCTTCTGCCATTTCTGCGCGTTGCTGATGCGATAAAACCTGTCGATAATGGGTTTCGCCACTAACAAAACGTTGATTCCCTTGTTTTAAAAGTTCTAATGCTTCTATTGCAGTGAGCATGTGTATTCCCAGTGATGACGTCATGGCTGACATTTTAAATTGCAATTTTTTGAAAGTCACTGATAAAAAATAAACTCTGTTACAATTTTTACGACTTCAGTGACATCCCGCGCGAAGCGCAACCCATGTCATGGATTTAACGCTATTGATTGAATTAAATCATGAAATCTCAAGATTTACGTCTATAAAATCGTTGTGAATCAATAGCATTTGCTAGAAAAATAGACAATAGCCGCAGTCAATCATCGACTAAAGATAATCAATGCCACCAGAGCTTTCACACTTTTATATAATGATGGATCAACTTTGAGGACAATCTGGTATGACCCAACAGCCCATCACACCGCGATGCTTTAAGCACCTGAAACAACTTGTGAGTATAAGTGTCTTGTGTGGCCTCAGTGCAACGAGCAGTTTTGCCGCGACGCCAAGCCAAGTCGATGCGCTAGACTACCAGATCGTACTGCGTGAAGAACGTGCTTGGGCTGGATTGAGTAGTAAAGTTTTACGTGTCGGCGATGTGGTCTGGTCTTATAGTGAAGGCGGTCAAAAACATCTGCCGACACTGCTATTGATCCACGGTCTGGGCAGTAGTCGTGACTCGTGGAACCCGATCGCGCATGCACTCACCCCCTATTATCATGTGATTATTCCGGACCTTCCGAGCAGCGGCGAAACCAAAGTACCGAGCGACTTTGACTACTCGGTACCGAATGTCACCGAACAACTCAGACGTTTTGTTGAAACCGCGCAGATTCCGAAGGATCTCAATATTGCTGGCCATTCTTTGGGTGGCACCATTGCCATGTTTTATGCTTCACAGTATCCCTTTGATACGCAAAGTTTAATGTTGGTGAGTAGCGGTGGATTGTTTAAAACCAACAGTACCGCTTATCTAAAAAATCCAATTTATCTGAAACAGCTTTTAGTTTCTCGCGAAGGTGATCTAAATTATGTCAAAAAGAAAGCCATGTATGCTGCGCCCTTTGTCCCCAGCATGATCAATAAAGCCCAAGAACAACTGTTGATCTCTCAAGCGGATTCCACCGCCAAAATCATCAATCAACTCGATGAGCTCAACAAGCTGTATACCACTGCATCTTATGCCAAAATGGCCAAAAATATCGAAGCGCCGACCTTGATTGTTTGGGGTCAACAAGATCAAATCGTCAATGTCGAAGTGGCGCAAGAACTTAAAACCATGTTGAAACGCGCAGATGCGCCTGTCATATTAAACCGCGTCGGTCATGTGCCGATCTTAGAAGCCCCCGAACGTGTGATCCAAAGTTACTTGCCTTTTTTACAACGTAGTATTCAACAAAAAAATCCGTTAGCAGACAACTAACAGCTTGGCCTCAGGAGGGCTGTGTTTTTGAAAAATCCCATGATTGAACAATTGATTGATGCACAGCTCGATTTTCTGGCGCAGTGTTTTCATCAATCTGAAAACCTAGAGACTGAATTTGTCAGTTTTTATCATTGGCTCAGAAAACAACAATTACAACAACTCTGGAGCTTTGAACAAATCCACGGCTTGATTGAACAACAAGTGTTGGCCACGCCTGCCAGTGATTTCCTGATTGAACAAATCGCCGATCATATTCGCTTTGCCTTGGTTCACCCTGCCAACGAGCACACGCATATTGAAGATGTGATTCCGGTGCTGACCATCGATCAAATGGCCTTATACATTGCCAGTAAAAGTTCGCATCGTCAGAAATTGATTGCGCAATTTACCCAACATCCGGCCTTCTCAGCCATGTTGACCGAATTGATCCAACATTCGATTCAAGACTACGTCGACAACTCGATCGTGAACAAGAAAGTTCCCGGTGTGGGGCGCTTTATGAAGATGGGTAAATCCGTGCTCGAAAGCGTGACCGACACCAACTTAGACGATACCGTAAAGCATTATCTACAAAAAAATATCATCAAAATCAGTCAACTCAGTGAACAAGTCATCAACCGACATTTTGATGATCAAAAACTCTACCACTTCCAAGCCAATCTCTGGCACAAAGCCAAAAAGATGCCACTGTCGGCGATCAAAAACTATATCGAGGTCCAAGATCTGCCGACCACAGTGAAATTCGCTCAGCAGATTTGGGATCATCTCCGTCAGACCGACTATCTTAAACAGCAGGTCCATGATGGCGTCTATGCTTGGTATGTGCGTAACCAAGAACGTAGTTTCGATCTGATGCTCCGAGACCTGAATATTGATGAAGCTTTGGTACAGCAACAGCTACAAGCGCTGCTCAATCCGGTGATCCACAGCATGTTGTCACAGGATTATTTACGTGGACGTGCACGAATTTATCTCGAACAGTTCTTCTATGCCGACAGCACCGTTGCACTGCTACAACAGCTGCAAACTCAGCACAGCCAACAAACTCAGCAAAACCCACAAACCGCAGCAACAGCAACACGAGAAAAATCTGAAACACCCGCGTTAGATGCGACGCAGCAAACTGAAGCGTCTAGCTGAGCTGATTGAGCAATAGCAACGCGCCTCAGCTCACTACGCAATTCCCGCAACGCAACGTACAACGCCCGCAATACACAAGACAGAATGTACAATGCCAAAGCATGATTACTCAGCTTTGGCATTGTGTCTTGTGTTGCGGAGAGATCTCAGCGGGTCACAATATAACGTTGATAGCACAAGTCTCCAGCCAATCGTTAAAAGCAAGCTCGCCTAAAAACTTAAAAACTATACACCACACCCAAGTTATAACGACGTCCATCCAAGACATAGTTATAACGATCGCGGTCGATTTCTTTATCCAGTAGGTTATAAACCCCTGCCGCAATCTTGATCTGTGGCGTGGCGTTGTAGTTCACCCCCAGATCGAGCATGGTATAGGCTGGTTTACCCTTGGCCATCGTGGTTCGGCTTAGATAATCCGAAGTCTTACTTTTGTAATTGACCCGCGTCCATGCCGAGAACTGATCATCGTAGTCCCAATCCAAAGTCGCATTGATCATGTGTTTAGGCATTTCATTTAAGGGTTTGCCTTTGTTTGGACCGCTTTTCTGTTCAGTATCGGTGTAGGTGTAGTTGCTGTTTAAATTGAACGCTGGACTGATCTGCCAGCCGAATGTGGTTTCAATACCACGCATATTGGCCTTATCCACGTTCTCACGTTGACTAACAAAGTCGAAATCCTCACCTAACCAAGGACAGCCTAGACTGCCCGATTCGCCCTGACAGCTCCGGATTTCAGTGATTTTGTCTTTGAATTCACTATTGAAAATCGTCACACCGGCATTCAGATCATCTTGATTATCCCAGTTAAATGAGACTTCATAGTTGATACTTTGCTCAGGTTTGAGTGCTGGATTACCGACGATCACCCCCTTACTTTGACCACCACCGGTCGCTTGTCCCCACTCGGCGACCGTGGCACGTAGGGCTGGGGTTTTATAACCCGTCGAGACCCCACCTTTGATCACCCAATCATCATTCAGTGCCCAGACGCCGTAGACTTTCGGACTCCAGTGGCTACCAAATTTTTCGTCCTTGTCCATACGCAACGAGGTATTCAGACTTAAATCGTCAAGCAAGGCCCAACTGTCTTCGGCAAACAGTGCCCAACTATAGCGATCCAGACTGGATACTGGGGTCTTGCCACCGATGACCAACTGGTTGCCCAAGTCATCTAATTCCTCTTTGAGATACATCCCGCCGAGGCTTAATGCGTGGGCGCCGAGTTGTATCTGATTGATACTATTGAACGTTGTATTGACGGCCTCCATATTGCGTGAGGGATTTTCATTTTCCTCGCGCTGTAGATAAGAATGGCTATCCACAGGGCCAAACTCACCACGGTGACTCAGGGTATATTCGGTACGATAATAGTCACTACGTGAGTCCTTTGGGTAGATCCCTTTGGCATTGGGTTTATTGGCGATGGTTTTACCCACGTTTTGATCACGGTTTTGAATGGAACGTTGATATTCAAGATCAATCGTATGCAGATCATTCGGGGTGAGACTTAAGCTGGCACCACCCGCGCGCATTTTTTGTTTGTTATAGCCGCCAATGATGTCGTCTTCCTGACGCTGTGAAAACAAGGCATTGGCTTTAAAACCAAGAAGATTATCGATCAAAGGGCCTGAAACAAAGCCATTGGCTTGGTAGAGGTTTCCTGAGTCTTGGTTTTCTTGCAAAGTGCTATCCAGCTTGACTGAACCGGTCCATGTTGAGCTGGTCTTCTTGGTAATGATATTAATCACCCCACCCATGGCATCTGAACCATACAGACCTGACATTGGTCCTCGAATTACTTCGATGCGTTCAATCGCCCCAATCCCCGGCAACCAGCCCTGCTCAATCCCCGAGTTATCACTATTTGGGCGCACCGAACGTGAATTGACCTTTTTACCATCTACCATGATCACAGTATAAGCACTGCCCATGCCGCGAATACTGATATCACTCGAACTACCACCGCCAGTCACCACCACACCCGGAATATCCTTGAGTGCATCTGTAACATCACGATAGGCTTTTTTATTGATCTGCTCCTGTCCAAGCACTGAAATCGAGGCCGGGGCTTTTTTGATATTTTGTTCAAAACCACTGGCACTGACCACGATGGTGTCCAGCTTTGTCACCACGGGTGCTGTGGATGATGGATTTTCAGCATTTGACGTGGCTGTTGTAGCCGCGACTTGTGCCAATGAGGATGAGGTGTCGGCGGATGAAAGTGGTGTAGATGCTGCTGCACTTGCGCTCTGCGTCAAGCACGCAAATACTGCTATAGCACAAACTGTTTGGCGTAGACTGTGTGACATAGTCGTATTCCCAAATGTCGAGTAATGAATAGATTGTGAATGAATTGTGAATTTTACCCGACGCATTGTAACAAATGAGAATGAATCATCAAGTGATATTGATTATCATTTGATTAAATAAAATAGACTTACAAACTAAAATATTGAATTTCAAGAATAAAAAAAACCTCCCATTCGGGAGGTTTTGATTTTTTAATACAGGAGAAGCTTTAAAATACGTCGCGACTCGGCAGCATTATTTAAAAT
This sequence comes from Acinetobacter sp., assembly GCA_030152605.1. Classification (GTDB taxonomy): domain Bacteria; phylum Pseudomonadota; class Gammaproteobacteria; order Pseudomonadales; family Moraxellaceae; genus Acinetobacter. Next base: position 10,909 of record JASLJB010000298.1, read on the forward strand.
AAGCACCTTCGGCTTGGCTATGATCCGTTTGATCCACCACACGGCTCAGCTCTGGAATATGCTCTTTCAATGTGGTTTCTACACCTTGTTTCAGGGTCACATCAATCGCTGAACAACCTTGGCAACCGCCGCCAAATTTAAGTACTGCGGTCAAACCGTGAGTTTCATCTTCTTGGACTTCAACCAAAGCACAGTTACCACCATGCCCTGCAAGTCCAGGATTGATTTCAGCTTGTAAAACATAGGTGATGCGCTCTTCAATCGATGCATCAGGACCGACGCGTGGCACTTTAGAGTTCGGTGCACGGAAGGTCAATTGACCGCCAAAACGGTCTTTGTTGTAATCGATCACCGCATCTTTGAGATAGGGAATCGAAGGAGAATCAATATATGCAGGAAAATCAGGATACTCTTGCTGATAATCAGTCGGTACGACTTCCTCTGGGGTACTATAAGCCATACAACATTCAGCACGTGGTGTCCCCGCATTTTCAACGAATACACGAACGCCCATGCCAGCCGTTCCTTGTTTTTCGAGGAGATCTTTTAGATACTCTTGTGCATTTGGGGTAATCAATAAATTTGGAATTTCTTCTGCAACTGCAGTGCTGATGTTCTCAGTCGTCATAACTTTTTCCTCACGCTGAAGTTGTCATTCTAACTGAAGATGAGGCAGTTTTATATTAAATCAACTAAAACTGTCGGAATTAATCAAAATTAGCGTCATCCAATGCAATGCATGGCATTATGTTGGCTAAATAAATTCTTTTTATTGTGAATTTTTATGTTGAATCTACCTTTTAATCATACAGTTACACTGATTATTATAACCGTCATTGTCTCTTTAATGGCCTTTAACTCGCCGCAACTCAAAGCACGCCTGATATTTTGGCCACCTGCGATGCAGCAAGGACAATATGATCGCTTCATTAGCCATGGCTTTGTGCATGCCGATGGCGCGCATCTGTTGTTCAATATGATTACCCTGTTTTTCTTTGGCAGCATCATTGAAAACTTTTATCGCCAATATCTATTTGAAATGGGCTTTGTGCTGTTTTATTTGGGGGGATTAATTTTTGCGATCTTGCCAAGTTATTTAAAACATAAAAATGACGCACGTTGGGCCAGTTTAGGTGCTTCGGGTGCAGTTTCCGCAGTCTTGTTTGCCTATATCTTATTTGCCCCTTGGAAACTGATCTTTGTGTTTTTTATCCCTGTGCCTGCGATTGTATTTGCCTTCTTATATGTGGGCTATAGCATCTGGGCCGGCAAGCGCAATAATGACAATATCAACCACAGTGCACATTTATGGGGGGCTGCCTACGGCATCGTGGTCACGATCTTGATTGAACCGCGCGTTCTGCCGATGTTCTTAGAAAAGCTGATCAATATTCCATTTTAAAACTTGAGCTTTAGCATCAGCGCAATCACTACGCTAGTGTAGATTTACGTTTCGCTACCACTTTGTCACTTTATGCTAGCCCATCGTAGGGTGTCACGTAGATAATGTATACAACTGTATATTTTATCCTGATTAAGCATAGAGTTTCTCACATGTCGAACGTATTAGATGGAATCCAATTTAGTGTCGATCCGCACACACAAAAAAATAGTAGCTCCAGTATCGGTAAAGCCATTCTCTCTGAGGCTTTATCGACGGTAGATCATCAACATGCGCAACAGGTACTCGGAGAAAAAAACTGGCGTAAAAATTACCCACGCTACTTTAAATGTTTAGTTGAACATGGGATTCGTTCGGCCCAAGACAGTATCACCATTGCAGAACAGGGCTTGCACAAAGCCCAACACAGTTTTGACTTTTATCGCCAAGGCCAACGTTATTTGCTCAAAGATGTCATGGACATCGCTGCAATTGATCAGCTGCACAGTGTCAAAATCCAAGGCCAAAGCCAAGCCGCGCCGGAATGGTATATCCCCTATCAAGGTCAGAATCTCACTGGCACTGCACTGCTTGATCAGGTCGAGCGCTGGCTAGAACAAGGGATTATTGAACAAAGTCATGCCGATGCGTTGAAACGTGTGCATGCCCATCCCGAATGGCTCGACCTCTCTGAGCGTAGCATGGTGTTGTTTGGTGCAGGATCAGAAGCGGGACCACTGAAATGGTTAGCAAAATGGAAAGCCAATATCATCGCCATTGACCTGCCCAATCCCAAAGTTTGGGAAAAAATCATCGCGATCGTCGAAGCCGGCAACGCCACCCTGTATGCACCGAGTCAGCACGCTGTTTCAGCCGAGGCCACGCCAGCCGAGATCCAAGCCCAGCTTGGTGCCAATTTACTAACCCAAACACCCGAGATCGCACATTGGCTGGCGCAAAACCCACATCAGCTGGATTTGGCCGCGATTGCCTATCTCGATGGTGAAAAACATGTCCGTGTTTCGATGGCGATGGACTGTATCGTCAATTATGTCAGCCAACAAAAACCTGATACATCACTGATGTATATGTGCACCCCCACCGATGTCTATGCGATTCCGCAGCATACGGTGAGCCATGCCCAACAAAAATATCAAAAACGTTCAAAAGTCGAACGTATCCTGAGCAAAGGCATCTCGACCTTGAGTATGCGTCAAATGTTCCAAAGCAGTGACCAACAGCTAATCGCCTCGGACAATAACAAGTCCTATGGCATTGCCGACTGTATCGTGGTGGAGCAAGGGCCAAACTATGCCTTGGCCAAACGTATTCAACAGTGGCGCGCCACCTTGGCTCGTCATCAGGGGCAACAGGTCAGTATCAATATCGCACCATCGACCACCACCCGTTCGGTGGTGAAAAATCCATTACTCAAAGCGGCATTCCAAGGCGCGAGCCTGTTTGATGTAGAGGCTTTTGAACCGGATACCACCAATGCCATCATGGCCGCGTTATGGGTACATGATCTGTGTCATGCCGACGCTTTGGCTAACCCCAACAACGCGCTCGAACATCCTTTGGAGTTAATCATGGATGCAGCCAACCACGGCGGTTTATGGCATGTCGGGTATCTGGCGCGTACTGCACTGCCTTTTGCTGCGCTATATGGCTTTGCCAAAGACAAAAGTCCATTTAAAAAGATGCGCTAAGCAACTCACAGCAGCAGAGAGATTGAGGTCAAATCAAACCCCATCACCATTGGCTCAATAAAACCATTTACTAAATAAAAAATTATCACCCACAAAAAAGCGCTGCCATTGCAGCGCTTTTTTTGCTTATCCGTTGAAGTGTCTTCAGTGCTTAAACAAATACTTTCAGCAACAACCAATACAGGCCGCCCGATAAACAAATCGTGACCGGTAAGGTAAAGATCCATGCTGACAAAATCGTTTTCACCGTATTAAAGTTCAAGCCCGATTTATTGGCAACCATGGTCCCTGCAACCGCACTGTTCAATACATGCGTGGTGGACACTGGCATACCAAAACCATCTGCAGCTGCGATGGTCGACATCGCCACCAACTCAGCAGACATGCCTTGACCATAAGTCATATGATGCTTACCGATGCGCTCACCGACAGTCACCACGATACGTTTCCAACCCACCATGGTGCCTAGACCCAATGCCAATGCAACAGCGACTTTCACCCAAGTCGGGATGTACTGTAAGAAAGCATCCAAATGGGTGCGATATTCTTTGACTGATTTGGCTTGGCTTTCGCTCATTTCAGGCAATTTCTTTTCTTTTTCCAAGCGTTTAAACGTCGTGGTGCTCAAGTACATGTCGTTACGAATCGCATTGACCGCTTGTTCAGGAATCTCTTTTAAATCACCATACTGACCAACACGCGCACCCAAATGATCGGTTAAACTCGCCAATGCCGGTATTACTTCTGCATTGCTTTCTTTGGTTTGAATATAAGTGGTCAGGATTTGACGTGCTTTTTCGTCTGGAATGTCTTCATGATTGGCATAAATCGCTGTCGCAGTTTGACTCGACAACTGATTAAAGCTTTGAATATGTTCATGATCTAAGCTTTTATTTAGGGAGTAAGCCAAAGGGACTAAACCGATCAAAATCAACATGATCAAGCCCATGCCTTTTTGACCATCGTTAGAGCCATGCGCAAAACTGACACCGGTACAGGTAAAGATCAGAATGGCACGAATAACTGGTGGTGGTGGCTTGTTGCCCACAGGCGGTTGGAACAATTCCAGTTGGCGTTTAAATACTTTTTTCACCAACACGAACAATACCGCAGCAAAAGCAAAACCAATCAAGGGTGAGAACAATAGGGCTTTACCCACTTTCATCACCTGATCCATATCGATGCCACTGGCACCGCTACCCGCGTGCAGCACATAGTTCATGATGCCCACACCCAGAATCGAACCAATCAGGGTATGCGAACTCGATGCTGGAATGCCCATCACCCAAGTCCCCAAGTTCCACATGATGGCGGCAATCAGCATCGCAAATACCATCGCGAAGCCTGCACCACTGCCCACGTTCATGATCAATTCAACAGGGAGTAAGGCAATAATCCCATAAGCCACGGCGCCACTGGCGACCATCACCCCGAGGAAGTTACAAAACCCAGCCCACATCACTGCGACTGGCGCAGGTAAGGCATTGGTATAAATCACGGTCGCGACCGCGTTGGCCGTGTCGTGAAAACCATTGACAAACTCAAAACCCAAGGCAATAAACAATGCCGTCGAGAGTAAAACAACAGAATAAAGACTCAGGGGCGGCACATGTGATAAATCAGCGCTGACCTGAACACCGATATAAATCAGTGTGGCAATAATTAACGTGAAAAACACCGGCATAAAAAATTTCGGTGTAGGTACGTGAACATTCGTCGATTTTGTAGACGGCACAGGCGATGCCGAATCTGAAGCAGGAGGATGTTTTAAATTCATGCAGACGGTTAAGCGGATAAAAAAATCCACTTATTGTTCAATTAAATTATGACAATTATATGACAAATGCTGAGGCTTTACAGACGTATTTCAGCCGCAAAAGGTTGCTTTAAATGATGTTTTGTAAACAATTGAGTCACAAAATATATCAAATACAACAACTTAAGCAAAAGCAATACTTTCAAACGCCTGCCTTAATGCTCAGCAACTAAATTGTAATATTATCCATTTTTTAAGATTTAGATGCTTTATCTCGCTTATTCTGCACAATATTTATGACAAATTGATGAACATTTAAACAATGCAAAACTTATTTGCTGCGATGCTTTGTACCAACATCAATTATAGTTTTTGTTTTAGATTGACTTCGCAGTAGCCAAAGCCGCAAAACTGTTCAATTTCTGCTAAAATACGCCCCATTTCAAATCTATGTAATTTGGGACCTCTATGTCTACGCTCACCACCTTAAAGCAGCTTCTGGCGCAACGTATCTTGATTATTGATGGTGCGATGGGCACCATGATTCAGCGTCATAAATTTGAAGAAGCTGATTATCGCGGTGAACGTTTCATCGATTGGGCCCACGACCTAAAAGGCAATAACGACCTATTGGTACTGACTCAGCCTGATGTGATCCAAGGCATTCACGAGCAATATCTTGAAGCCGGTGCCGATATTATTGAAACCAACAGCTTTAACGGCACACGCGTCTCCATGTCTGACTATCATATGGAAGCGTTAGTGCCTGAGATCAACCGTGAAGCCGCCCGTCTGGCCAAAGCCGCGTGTGAAAAATATTCCACCCCAGACAAACCACGTTTTGTGGCTGGGGTGTTAGGACCCACCTCGCGTACCTGTTCGATTTCCCCAAACGTCAACGACCCTGCCTTTCGTAATATCAGCTTCGATGCACTCAAAGAAAACTATATCGAAGCCACACATGCCTTGATCGAGGGCGGTGCCGATATTATTTTGATTGAAACCGTATTCGACACCCTCAACTGTAAGGCGGCGATCTTTGCCGTCAAACAAGTGTTCCATGAGATCGGGCGTGAACTGCCGTTGATGATCTCCGGTACCATTACCGATGCTTCGGGTCGTACCCTCACCGGCCAAACTGCCGAAGCCTTCTGGAACTCAGTGCGTCATGGTGACTTACTTTCAGTCGGTTTTAACTGTGCGCTTGGTGCCGATGCCATGCGACCGCATGTCAAAACCATTGCTGATGTAGCCGAAGTGTTTGTTTCTGCACATCCAAATGCGGGCTTACCGAATGCCTTCGGTGGCTATGATGAAACCCCGGAACAAACCGCAGCCTTCTTAAAAGAGTTTGCCGAAAGTGGTTTGATCAATATTACTGGCGGTTGTTGCGGCACCACGCCGGATCATATCCGTGCCATCTACCAAGCCGTAAAAGATATCAAGCCGCGCCAGATCCCAGAGATCAAGCCTGCCTGTCGCCTCAGTGGTCTTGAAGCCTTTAATATTGATGAAAATTCACTCTTCGTTAACGTCGGTGAACGCACCAACGTGACCGGTTCAAAAAAATTCCTACGTTTAATCCGCGAAGAAAACTTTGCTGAAGCGCTGGATGTGGCGCGTCAACAAGTCGAAAGCGGCGCGCAAGTCATCGATATCAACATGGATGAGGGCATGCTGGACTCGCAAGGCGCGATGGTGCATTTCCTCAATCTGGTAGCCTCAGAACCGGATATCTCACGTGTACCGATCATGATTGACTCCTCAAAATGGGAAATCATCGAAGCGGGACTCAAATGCGTACAAGGTAAATCGATCGTTAACTCGATCTCACTCAAAGAAGGCTATGACGAGTTTGTGCATAAAGCGCGTCTCTGTCGCCAGTATGGTGCCGCCGTCATCGTGATGGCCTTTGATGAAACCGGTCAGGCCGATACCGCTGCGCGTAAACGTGAAATCTGTAAGCGCTCTTATGATGTTTTGGTCAATGATGTCGGCTATCCAGCGGAAGATATTATCTTTGATCCGAACGTCTTTGCGGTGGCAACCGGGATCGAAGAACACAACAACTATGCAGTCGATTTTATCGAAGCCACCGGTTGGATCAAACAAAATCTACCGCATGCGATGATTTCTGGTGGGGTCTCCAACGTTTCCTTCTCCTTCCGTGGTAACGAACCGGTGCGTGAAGCGATTCATGCCGTGTTCTTGTACTACGCGATCCAGCAAGGGATGACCATGGGCATCGTCAACGCCGGTCAATTGGCGCTATATGACGATATTCCGAAAGCGCTCAAGGATGCGGTTGAAGATGTGATCCGCAACCAGAACCAAGGCGAAACGGGTCAAGATGCCACCGAGAAATTACTCGAAGTGGCTGAACAATACCGCGGTCAAAGCGCAGCACAAAAAACCGTCGAGAACTTAGAGTGGCGCAACGAGTCTGTTGAAAAACGCCTTGAATATGCCTTGGTCAAAGGCATTACCAGCTTTATCGATGTAGATACCGAAGAAGCACGACTCCAAGCCAAACGCCCACTGGATGTGATCGAAGGCCCACTGATGGATGGCATGAACGTGGTCGGTGACTTATTTGGTGCCGGTAAGATGTTCTTGCCACAGGTCGTGAAGTCGGCTCGAGTAATGAAGCAAGCCGTAGCATGGCTAAACCCCTACATCGAAGCAGAGAAAACCGGCAGCCAATCCAAAGGTAAAGTGTTGATGGCCACCGTTAAAGGTGACGTACACGATATCGGTAAAAATATCGTCGGCGTGGTCCTCGGCTGTAATGGCTATGACATCGTCGATCTCGGGGTGATGGTGCCGGCTGAGAAGATTTTACAAACTGCGATCGATGAAAAAGTCGATATCATCGGTTTGTCGGGGCTGATCACGCCGTCTTTGGATGAAATGGTATTTGTGGCCAAAGAAATGCAGCGCAAGGGTTTTCATGTACCGCTATTGATCGGTGGTGCAACCACTTCAAAAGCACATACCGCGGTCAAGATCGATCCGCAATATTCCAATGATGCGGTGATCTATGTGGCCGATGCATCCCGTGCAGTGGGTGTTGCCACCACGCTACTCTCGGCAGAGATGAAACCCAAATTTGTGGCTGAGCACCGTGCTGAATATGCCAAAGTGCGCGAACGGATTGCCAACAAACAACCCAAAGCCGCCAAGCTCAGCTATGCCGAATCGATTGAAAATGGTTTAAAAATTGATTGGACACTGCACCCACCCGTGGCGCCCAAGATGCAAGGCATCGAGGTCTTGACCGAATATCCACTTGAAACCTTGTTGCCGTATTTTGACTGGACCCCCTTCTTTATCTCATGGAGCTTGGCCGGTAAATTCCCACGCATCCTAGAGGATGAGATCGTCGGTGAAGCGGCACGTGACCTCTATCAACAAGCTCAAGAGATGCTCAAAGACATTATCGACAACAAACGCTTTGATGCCCGTGCAGTGTTTGGGATCTACCCTGCACAGCGCGTGGCCGCAGATAGTGTTGCCGTCTATGCAGATGAATCACGTCAACAGCCAACACATCGCTTTGAACACATCCGCCAGCAGTCAGACAAAGTCACGGGCAAGGCCAACTTCTCCTTGGCCGACTTTGTCGCCACTGTTGATCAGGGCCAAGACTACCTCGGTGGTTTTACCGTGTCGATCTTCGGTGCCGAAGAAATGGCGCATGAATACAAAGCCCAAGGCGATGATTACTCTGCGATCTTGGCGCAGTCTTTGGGTGACCGCTTTGCCGAAGCCTTTGCTGAACATCTGCATGAACGGATTCGTAAAGAATTCTGGGGCTATCAAGCTGATGAACAACTCAGCAATGAAGAACTGATCAAAGAGAAATATGTCGGAATTCGTCCAGCACCAGGCTATCCAGCCTGCCCTGAACACTCTGAAAAAGCAGTACTCTTTGATTGGCTAGGTTCAACCGACAAGATCGGCACTCAGCTCACCAGCAGTTACGCCATGTGGCCACCTTCAAGCGTCAGCGGTTTTTACTACAGTAACCCGCAGTCCGAGTATTTTAACGCCGGTAAAATCTCACTGGATCAGCTTGAAGATTATGCACAGCGTAAGAATTGGAGCTTGGATGTTGCCAAGCGTTGGCTCGCGCCGAACTTAGATGATTCGATTAATTAATTCGAATCAAAGCGCATAAAATAAGACTCAAAATAAAACCCTCATCGGCGTAGTCGTGATGGGGGGTTAAAATAAACAACCCAAATCGCAATAAGCAACTAGCAATCCATCAAACGCTCGACAAACAATATCCCATTTAAATGATCGACCTCATGCTGCACGATCCGTGCAGGAAAGCCGTAGTAGCGGCTTTCGATCTGCTTGCCCCTCAAACTCTGATAGCGAACCGTAATGCTTTCTGCGCGGCGCACCATGCCGCGTTGATCCGGCACACTCAAACAGCCCTCCTCACCGACACAACTTTCTGTAGACATGGCGATGATTTCAGGATTAATCATCAACACCGCCTCCATCTCAGGCGCATCTGGATAACGAGGATTGGGCCGTGAAGCCACGATAATGATACGTTTTGACAAATACACTTGCGGTGCGGCAATCCCCACACCATTGCGCTCTAGCATGGTGGCATATAAAACCTGACTGAACTGCGCCAGCCATTCACTCCCCAACTCCTCTTCTGCAACAGGCGCGGCCTTGAGTCCAAGAATCGGCTCACCACGCTGGGCCACACTGAGACCCGCAAAACTCTTTGGCATATAACCCTCCTTACTTAAATTACACCAGCAGTCACTCACGATGTAATGCAATGACGCATAACGCTGCATCTACATCGCTCACTGCCATCAGCAGCACCAAGCAGTACACCTTAGAGCTGAGCTGCATACTACGCATAACCATTTTATCCAGCTTTAGGCTCAAGATAGAGAGTACAAACACAGCGCTAAATTGGAAATTTAAACCGCCTCAAAACTGCTGCTCCAGCCTCAAACTAAAACCCGGCATCTGATCGCAATCTCGGCATGACCGTATCAATTCAGGCACTGCAAGACCTGCTGCCGGATCAGACACGACCCAGCAAACCAAGCCGCTTTTACTCAGGATCAGATTCAGTACAGAAATGATCATGGCCTTGCGCCATTGCTCAGTATAAATGCACACAAAGCTTCAGCGCATCGATGTTTGCCGCAAAAAACAAACAGCTGGTCGATTTATTGGCGTACCTATGCTGGATGGTGCAGTGAGCAAATAACAGCGTCAGAACAACGCAACCTAGTTAACGAAATATGCCCAATAAAACGCGGTCGTGAATCAGGCATCGCCCTACATCAAAACCAAATATCAATGCAAGTGAAACATCGTTACTCAAGCCCGGCTAAATTTGTGTGTAAATTTTACACTGTAAAAAAACGCAAAATATTTAGAATGGTCATTAAAAACCAAGTATTTTAGTCAGAAAAATAACTGAGAACTAACAATGACACAGATTGACCGTCACGACTGACGCTCACAAAATTCAGTGGTTTTATTGACCATTAAATAAAGTAAATGCTCTAAAAAACAGGCATACAAAAGTTTACATTTTATGCAGAACAACAACACAAACTCACATTACTTAATGGTTTCCTCATTTCAAACTCCTATAATGCACCCTCTTTAGAAAAGATCACTTTACATACAATCCTTAATTAACTGTAATTCAAGTTATATGTATTGTTCTCATTTCTAAGGCTTTAAAAGACAATTTAACTTTGCATTTAACTCCTTGGTGAAAACATGAAAATTAAAACTTTGCTACTCCCTGCTTTAACCTCTTTGGGTCTTTTTTCAACTTTGGCGCACGCTGATGATTCTGTCGTTAACATCGTCAATGGTGGCAATATTCAATTCACCGGTAAATTCGTCAATGCGGCTTGTGCTGTCAGCCTTGAAAGCGAAAATAAAGTGGTTGAATTGGGTCAGTACCGTACAGCGGCTTTGACCTCTGCTGCGCAAAACACCACCAACATTCCTTTTGATATCAAACTCACAGACTGTGATCCTGAAGTGTCTAAAACAGCACAGATTGGTTTTAACGGTGTCGCAGACAGTGATGACAGTACTTTGTTCTCTGTAAATTCAAGCGGTAACAGCAAAGCAGCGACAGGTGTGGGTATCGAAATCTTAGATGCAAAACAAAAAGTTTTGTCTCCGAATGGCGATTACTCAAATGCTCAAGCGCTGATTGCTGGCGACAATACCTTTAACTTTTTGGCACGTTATAAATCAACAGCTGCAACTGTCACTGCGGGTCAAGCCAATGCCGATGCGACATTCCTCGTACGCTACGAATAATCGCTGTTAAGGAAGCATGCTTTGATCTCAGGGACGAGATTCCCTATTCAAAACAGCATTCCCCATGCAAAGCACCCCGATATTGTTTCGTTAAGCCCTCTACCCTGTGGCAAACGATTTAAAACTGATGAGATAAACCACCCTTTAGCTGATCTAGTTTTTAATGATTGTATAAATTTCACCCTTACTCAGGGATATTTTAAAAGTATTTTTCAACGTTTTCGCTTTGCGACTGTTTTGAATAGTTTTGGCTGTTTAGCTTTATTTTTTAGTTTTTAGCTTTTGATTTTTAGTTTTAGTTTTAGTTTTAGTTTTAGTTTTAGTTTTTGATTTTTAAGCTTTTGATTAGATCGCTTTGCTTTTTGAGCTGTTTTCGTTTTGAGCTTATGTATTGCTGTTTGAGTTTATATAAATAGAAAAATCAACTTTTATGATTGTTTATGAATGATTTTAATCATTTTTATTGAAAAGGCGTGGTGAAAATATGTTTCGTTCCAATCTCAACCGCTTATGTTTCATGCTGATCTTATTTTTATTTTCAAGCCACCTTTATGCGCAAGGCGGTATTGCCCTCGGCGCGACACGGGTGATTTATTCTCTGGGGAATAAGCAAACCTCTCTCCCAATTCAAAATAGTAGTTCTAAGCAACGCTATTTAATTAATGCTTGGATCGATGATGCCAATGAAGTTAAAACCAAAAACTTCATCGTCACACCACCGCTATTTGTCAACGAACCCAAAACAGAAAATACCCTGCGGATTATGTATGTCGGTCCTGACTTGCCGACGGATCAAGAATCGCTGTTCTATCTCAACGTTAAAGCCATCCCTGCCATCGATAAACAAGACATCGAAGGCAAGAATGTCTTACAGCTGGCGATTTTGTCGCGGATTAAATTGTTTGTTCGTCCACAGAAATTAGACATCGATGTGGAAGATGCCGCCAAACTGCTGAGCTTTAAAAGTTCTACAGCAGGCATCACGGTACATAATCCAAGTCCCTATTATATGACCTTGGTACATCTCAGTTCAGGCCCACACAAAATGGACAGCGTGATGGTGGCACCGAAAGCGTCGATCGATATTAAAACCGCCGCCAAGAGCAGTGATATTCACTTTCAATTTATCAATGATTATGGCGCACTGTCTGAAGTGTTAATTCAACCGATTCATTAACTGAAGCTTTGGCAGCGGCAGGATAAATATGTATCACATCGCTCAGCAGGGTCTAAAAGATCGCCTCGACAATGCGAAGGCGGTGATCGTTCAGCGCCTGACACTTCTGAAACTTGCTGTGCTGATGACATTTGCTGTGCTGCTGTGTTCATCCAATGCAATGGCCGATACCTATTTTAATCCCGCCTTTTTATCTGAAGATGTCGCCAGTGTTGCTGACCTGAGCCGCTTTGAACAAGGTAAACAACAGCCTGGTCAGTATTATTCTGATATTTACGTCAATGAACAATTCGTGCTGGCCCAAGATATCGAGTTTATCGATGCCAGTGAGAGTATCCAAGCTTCGAGTGGATTAATCCCCTGCCTCAATATCGAGCTGCTACAACAATTTAATATCAGCCCTGACAAACTCAGTCTGGTGACGGATGAGCGCTGTGTTTTTTTAAATGAACTCATTCCTGAAGCAATCGTGGGCTTTAACTTTAATACCCAAAGACTGGATATTAATATCCCGCAAGCTTGGTTAACCAATCAAGTCAAAGGCTATATTCCTGTGTCCGAATGGGATCAGGGCATCAATGCCGCGACCCTAAACTATAGCTTTAGTGGTAACAATGACGATGACGGCAATAACCAATTTCTACTGCTCAACTCAGGGATTAATCTCGGTGCTTGGCGATTTAGAAATAATAGCTCATGGGTCCATAACCGCTATAAAGACCAAACTCATCAACAATGGTCGAGTATTAGTAGTTATGCGCAGCGCGCGCTGATTCCATTAAAGAGTGAGTTGATTATTGGTGATAGTCATAGTTCCTCTGCGGTGTATGACAGTTTGGGCTTTCGCGGGATTCGTTTATATAGTGCTGAACAAATGTATCCCGACACGCTACAAGGCTTTGCACCAACCGTTCGTGGTATTGCCAATTCACGCGCGCGAATTTCGGTTAAACAAAATGGTTATGTGGTCTATCAAACCCAAGTACCGCCCGGCCCTTTTGTATTAAGTGACTTAAGCCCGACCATGTCCAGTGGTGATCTCGAAGTCAATATTGAAGAAGAGGATGGCAGTAGCCGCAGCTTTCAAGTGCCTTACTCCACCATTCCGATTTTACAGCGCGAAGCACGGATTAAATATGATCTGTTGATGGGAGATTATCGCAGCGGCCATCCAGCACAAGACAATCCTTTTTTTATACAGGCAACGGTTTTGGGTGGATTTTCACATGGTGTCACTCTATATAATGGTACGCAGCTCTCGGAAAACTACAAAGCCTTCACCGCGGGTATGGGTAAAAACTTTGGCCGTATGGGTGCGCTATCTATTGATGGTACGCATGCCAAAACCACACTGGCCGATGACAGTAAATATAGCGGTCAGTCCTATCGTTTTTTATATGCCAAATCCCTGAATGACTGGGGCACGACCTTTCATTTACTCGGCTATCGTTATTCGACCAAGGGGTTTTATACCTTAGATGAAGCCGCCTATAACAGTATCACCTCAGAAACAGATACCCCCTTATGGAATGCATCCAACCAAACCATTTATAGTCCCCAAGACCAGCACAATTTAAACTACCGTCGTAAAGGTCGTTTTCAATTTAATATGAATCAGCGCCTTTCCAATTATGGCTCACTGTATATCTCGACCAACTTTCAAAACTATTGGAATACCGATCTCAAAAACCAAAATTATCAAGTCGGTTATGCCAACCATTGGCGCAGTTTAAACTACTCACTGTCGTGGTCACTGACTGAGTCCTTGGGTTTGTCCGATCGTGATCAAATGTTGGCACTCAATCTATCGATGCCCATGAGCGCTTTGTTTAAGTCTAAGTCAAATTCAAAACGCCTCATCGACCAAACCTATATGAGCGCCAATGTGTCGCAAAACAGCAATGGCAATACAGTTTGGCAAACTGGCCTCAGTGGTACTTTATTGGAGGATCGCAATTTATCCTACACCCTGATGCAACATTATAATGATGTGTCGGAATATGCAGCCAGTGCCGCCTTTCAATATAAGACCCCATACGCCAATTTTGGCGCCGGTTATTCGTCATCGAACAGCAATAGCAATACGCACTATGAAATCTCAGGCGGCATACTCGCGCATGCCAATGGCGTGACCTTTGGCCAACCGCTTGGCGATACCAATATTTTGGTCCAGGCGCCGGGTGCGGTACATGTCGCGCTTGAAAATCAAACCGGTGTCTCTACCGATTATCGCGGTTATGCCGTCATGCCTTATGCCACGGTTTATCGTAAAAATCGTGTGGCACTCGATACCAATACCATGCGTGACAACACTGAAATTTTAAATAACGTCAAAAGTGTGGTACCGACCCAAGGCGCGATTGTCAGAGCCAGTTTCGATACCAAAATCGGTTATCGCGTGCTGCTCAATATCCAACATCAAGATCGCAGTGTGCCCTTTGGGGCATCCATTGTGGAAAAAAACTCCGGCGTGATGAGTATCGTCGGTGAACAAGGCCAAGCCTATTTGAGTGGTTTACCGCTCAAAGGTTTGATCGTGGTGGAATGGGGCAATCGTGCAGATGCGCAATGTAGCGCGCACTACGATTTATCCAATGACAAGCCAGCTCAAGAGAGCGCGATGCGTAATATTCAACTGCACTGTGAATAAACCCATATTGCAGTGAGTTCAGTGTTCACAAACCTCAGGCACGCATGCCTGTGCTCAACCAGATATCAAGAGAATACTTATGTTTTTAAAACGTCCCTTATTTTTCTTATCTCTCATGGCGCTGGGCAGTCTAGGACATGCGAGCGCGATTTATTGCACCACGCAGGATCAAACCATTCACCCTTACTTTTTTGATTTCAAATTTGAATCTCAAGAAAACTATGAGGGGTATTCGACGCAGTGGAAAGAACAAACCGTATCGGGGCTTTATAAAGTCGGCGGTGGTTGTGATATACGCGCCACCACGTACTGGTCGGCACGTGAGGCAGCGGGCTTAAGTTTTGCAGGCACAGATGCGGACGGTACATCTTGGTTTGATATTCAGGGCAATGACTATTTACAGGTTGCTTCACAAATCGCGATTTATAATGCCAATAATGGGCGCTCTCCTTTTTACAATGTGCCTTTTACCGATATTTCAAATAACTGTGAAATGCGCTGTGGAAATGCACTTGCTGCTTCAGGCTCGCATGCCAATATCAAACTTCGAATTAAACGCCATTTTGTCGGTGCCAGTTTTATCGTCAGCCAACCGATTGCCAGTTTATATGCCACCCAAGGTGGCTCAGGTTTCGGCGTGGGCGGCACCCCGATGGTCATGCTCAACTTAACTGCACAAATGGTGGTTCCACAAAGCTGCACTTTAAATGCGGGCGATACCATCACCTTTAACTTCGGCGCTTTTAGCAGCCAAGCATTTGCCAATACCAGCAAGGGCAATAAACCGCAAGGCACCGAAGTAAAAGTGAATAGCGTGGACGTCAAATGTAAAAACATCGATGCAGAATCCCTACTGACCATCCGCATCGAAGCCAATGACAGTGATGACAATATCATCTTGTCCAATAACCCAGACGTGGGATTTATTCTGGCGGATGATAATGAAAAACCGCTGAATCCAAATAATATCAACAGCTATATTCCATTCAAACTGCAAAGTAATAATAACCCCAGTGCGAGAATCAATATTAAATCTTGGCCAGTGAGTGCCAGCGGCATTAAACCGCAAGCCGGTCCTGTCCAAGCCAAGGGTTATTTAAGGGTGGATTTTAAATGAAACTATTCACACGGACCGGTTTAAGGCTCAGGCTTGCAACACACCACTTTTGCAATGTTTTAACTGTTTTAACTGTTTTTATTCTAAGTTTCAGTTCTCTAGCACATGCAGATCGTCGACCATTAGCAGTGACCAATATTGAATTTTTGATGGAGATCAAAGAGTGGAGCTGCAAAATTAAAAATAGCAGCCAAAATATGGTGGTGGATTTGGGGGTGTGGAATACCCGGGACTTAAATAAAGTCGGCACTAAAACCAAAGCGACCTATTTTGAAATCGAACTAGAAGATTGTAATGTCGAGCAAGTCGCGATGAGTTTTACTGGCCCCGCGAGCAGCAGCAATCCCAACTATTTGGCGCTGAGTCCAAACTCAAGCGCACAACATTTAGCAGTACAAATTTCAGATCACAATCAGATGCCTTTGCCCTTAAATAGCGTTTCCCCCGCTGCATCCGTCAATCAACAAAACAACAGCAGCAAACTCAGTTTCTACGCCAACTTTATCTCGACCCAAGAACGTATTGAAGCCGGTCATGCCACTGCCGATGCCACGTTAGTGTTGCACTATAACTAATCAACTAATCAACGCATTCGGCTTTATGCTTAAATGCTTCACAAAACACACATCAAAATAATATCTTGTTTATCGTATTTAAACTGCCACTTTATTGCTTCAAGCTAGTTCTTACTGAGGGTCTTATTTAAATAATGCCGCTGCTGCCCTATGCAGGGATAATCATCTAAGGTCATTTTTAATTCATAGCCATTTTTCTGATAAAACGGCATAGCCTGAAAACTATAGGTATCGACCTGTGCGTATCGGCAACCGCGATCCATCGCTTCTTGCTCGCACTGCAATAATAGTTGCGTACCCAAGCGCAAGGCTCTAATCCGCTCATCAATCCAAAGCAACTCGATCGACAGCCATAAGCCTTTGATACCGGCAATCATCCCCGCCACCAATTGACCATCATCGTCATGCACAAAGATACCCAGTTGCTGCCATGCCGCCGCCTCAACAAACTGATGATTGTATTGACGTAAACCATTCAACACTTCTTCACGCTGCGCATGCGTGACGATATCTGTGACGTGGAAATTTAATTTACTTTTCATCTTGGTCGATCCGCTGCGGGGAGGTCATTTATTATGCAGGTCGCAGCCGCATCGCGCTAGACGCGACAGCCATCGAGTACCCAATCAATCACCTCTAAGGCCCCTTCTTCATCATTACTTTTGGCCAGGTATTTGGCGACTTTTTTCAGTTCTGGCACGGCGTTACTCATGGCAAAACCATAACCAGCCTGTTGGATCATCTGTAGGTCATTGTGGTTATCGCCCATCGCCAAGACCTGTCGATCTGCGATATCCCATTGTTGTTGTAAAAACTTTAAGCCATAGGCCTTATGACGTTCTGGCAAGATCAGATCGATAAATCCAAAACCACTGGAGACCAAGTTGACCTGATGTTGCTGCACATAGACTTTGCTTTTTAACAGTTTTAATGCAGCCTGTTCATGCGCTGGATCGGTATTTAAAGTCAGCTTACAGATCTGGTCATCGATTGCACGCAAGTCCTCGACCTGCTTTAGGTTTTTAAAATAAATTCCGAGTTTCGCCAAACTCTGCTCAGACACCTTAGGACCGATATAGCCACAGTGTTTGCCACATAAGATCAGTTCTGCGGCAAAGTCAGGCAGCAAATCAGCAAGCATGTGCTGTAGCAGTGCCGGCTCGAAATATGAATAATTCAGTTCACGTGTTCCATCCATGACATAGACGCCATTTTCGGCTACATAAGCGATTTCATCTGCGATCTCGGGAAAGTAATGCTTTAGGGTATATAAGGGATTGCCACTGGCCGCGACAAAATAAATACCGCGTTTTTTCAGCTCCGCATATTGTTCTAAGAAACGCGCCTTATTATATGTTTTATCTGTTTTTAAAAAGGTACTGTCCATATCGACAGCAATTAATTTTACTGACATAGTCGCCTCATACGCATTACAGCAAAGAAAGTCGGTACAACTCAAGTACATCGTACCTGAACAAAGCTTTATAATGCCTGATTAATATCACATTTATATGAAAAGTGCCCGTCCTGAGTGATTTACTTTTATTTCACTTATCCAGTAACATCCGAGGACGATAAACATTTACTAATAAAACAATATTCTATGACTGAACAGCCGCAGATGCCAAACACACCGCCATCCGATACCACGTGTCATCCTCAAGCCAATCAACGCCTCAGCCGTGAGGATCGTCGTACCCTTGCGCTGTCCTCACTCGGCGGTGCGCTTGAGTTCTATGATTTTGTCATTTACGTATTTTTTGCCAAAATCATCGCGGAGCAGTTTTTTCCCAGTCACCTCAGTCCGTTTTGGGCACTGCTGAATGCCTATGGCATCTTTGCCGCGGGTTATTTCTTTCGTCCCCTCGGCGGCGTAATCATGGCGCACTTTGGTGACTTGTTAGGTCGTAAGCGTTTGTTCACTCTCTCCATTTTATTGATGGCCTTACCGACCTTGGCGATTGGTCTATTGCCGACCTATGCCCAGATCGGCTATGCCGCGCCCCTTTTGCTGTTGTTGATGCGCATCCTGCAGGGCATCGCGATCGGCGGTGAAATCCCCGCCGCATGGACCTTTGTTTCGGAGCATGTACCTGAAAAACGGATCGGACTGGCCAATGGCTTACTGACTGCGGGACTCTCTCTCGGCATCTTACTGGGGGCCTTGATGTCGCTCTGGATTTCATTGCAATTTAGTCCACCCGAAGTACAGGCATGGGCATGGCGGATCGCCTTTTTAGTCGGTGGAATCTTTGGTCTGATCGCGCTGTATTTACGTCGCTATCTCAAGGAAACGCCGGTATTTCAGGCCATGCAAGCGCGGCAACAACTGGCACAACAACTGCCAATCAAGCAAGTACTCAGTCAACATAAAACTGCAGTGGCGCTGGGCATGTTGCTGACTTGGTTTTTAACGGCTTGTGTGGTGGTGATCATCTTGGCGATGCCGAATCTGCTCGGTAACTTTGGTATTGACCGTGCCGATGCCTTTAAGATGCAGAGTTTAGCTATCTTGATGCAAATGCTCGGTTGTCTGATCTCGGGACTATGCGCTGATCGTTTTGGGGCGGCCAAAACCTTGGCCTTGGGTTCTATGGCGGTGGTGGTTTTATCTTTGCTGTTCTATCACAGTTTGGGCGTGGTCGATCAAGCGACTTTGTTTGTGCTGTATATGGCCTTGGGCCTCAGTTCAGGCACCGTCGGTATGGTGGCCTTTGCACTGGTCAAAATGTTCCCCGCGCCAATCCGCTTCACCGGGATTTCATTTTCTTATAATCTGTCGTATGCCATCGCCGGTGGCCTGACCCTGCCGATTGTACAATGGCTAAGTCTATATAGTCCGATTGGCGCGATGTATTATCTGCTCTTGGTCTGTGCGTTTAGCCTGCTCTGCGCTTGGTTGTATTTTAAAAATTTTGAAGCTATGAATAGGATTGAATAGCTTAAAAATTTGACGCATATAATGCTATTTCACTGAATAGCCTAGACCCAAAAGGTCATAATGGATTGGGCATCGCTATTACAATACTAAGGCTACATTGCAGTCATTGTCGAGAGGCCGTCAATAGTTAAATCGACTCTGGGATTGGCTGTTGACTTATCGACCGGAACTCTACAGTATCGCAGCAGTCATCGCTACGAGTGTGGTGTTGATCCGTTTTGGATTAAAAGCATTTAGCTACTGTCATAAACGATACAAATCAAAGAGTCTTTAAAGAGTAGATGATTAAAGCTTTACAATTTCACTGATCAAATGCCATTTAATGATCTGAGCTTTCTTTAGGATGGCATGATCAGAAAACTCAAGAAAACGAGGAGCTAAATCTCCTTTAAGTAAAACCACCTGTTGTCTATAGTCATAACGAAAATTGAGTTGAATATCATCACAATCCTCTTGTCCTACATAAACAGGTTGACCATCTAAATTTAAATGTTCATCAAAGCGATAAACACCATCTATTTGACACAGTTCGCCTGATTCTAAATAAATATTATTATTTTGTGGTCGACGATACGCATAGTTTCCTTGATCAGGAAAAATATCTGGTGCATCAAATCGTCGAATCCAAGCTCTCGTCTGTTTTATATTTAATATTTCACAATCATCGCGATCAACGAGAGAAATACACAAACTTTTGCCATTTCTCAAAGGCCGTAGAGCTTTGTTTAAATTAAAGTAACTTGCTAAGATCACTTCATTGCTTGGTAACAACTGTGGAAATTCTTCTAATTGAAATAAAAAGCCGTTTTCTTGTTGTTGTGGTTGTAATTGGAAATTATCACAATACTTCGGAAAAAGTGCGACTTCACAAACTCTCTGCACTAAGGTATTACTCAAATATGTAAGCCAATCAATACTTTTTATTCCATCCTGAATACTACTTCGTTCGAATAAATTTGCACCTTGATAAATGCCTAAAAATCGCTTTGCTTGTTCAAATGCCTGCTGTTGTACATCTCTTGGATCATATGGCATTACATTTTGAAAACCTGCGACAGCGTAATAAGCCCCTAACTTTTGAATACAGGTTTGAATGAGTGACATTAAAATTTTCTTTTTTTCTTTATCAAAAATTAAATTATTCGGGACACAAAAAGTTAAAGTGGAGCATTGAAGTAAATGTCCTTCCCAAGCTCGATTATTATACGCATTGATCATATATTCTGGCGCTTCTCCTCGCTCTCCTGATGCGCAATACCACTCTATTCGGTCATTTTCCTGAGTTTTCATTGCAAAAAAAGCTTCTAAACTCGGCATTTTTGCTGAGCGAATACTAGGTCTGCGATAACACTCCTTCTCGTTGGTGAATACACATCTTGTGAAATGTTCGCCAAAAAGTTGATTATATTCTTTAATACATTCATATAGCGCTTTCTTCTTTTCAGCACTGTGACCTGCAAAATAAAAAAAATGTGCTTGAAACTCTGCCCCCATAACAAAAAAATTTGATTTATTCTCTCTGATCGCACTCCATTGAAAGTGATTAAAATGGGGAGCCATATCTTGTTCGGATCTAATCATCTTCAAGTCTCAACAATTCATTCAATTCGCTGATTCATTTATTTCTATAAAGGGTCTTGTTTTTAAACTGAAACGCTTGCCAAATTTGAATATTAAATTTAATACAACAACTATTATCTTTAAAGGATTTTAATACGCCATTATTTCTACTGTATGATCCTCAAAACACTTACAAACACAAAAACCTGCACTGGCAGGTTTTTGTGTTTGAGCAGAGGCGCTTGGTTTATTTACAAGTAAATACCGCAAGACCCGCGTAGGCTGGGCCTGTCGCGCTAAATTGATTTTTATAATTCACGATCATCAAGACTTCGTTACTCAGACCTTGACCGAAGCTGACCTGATACTCGCCATTAGATACAAAGGACTTGGCTGGATTCACCACTTTACTGCCGCTGATGATGCCAGAATTCACCGGATAGTCTGCTTTTTTCCCTGGATAAAAGGTTGAAGTGTAGCTTTGTTGACCATTACTGCTGGTCAAGGTCACTTCAAGCGTGGCATCGTCAGCTGCGAGTAAATTGAGCTTGGCTGTACCTGTAGTGGTCGCAAAAGTAGGACCATTACCTTTGGTGTTATAAGCACGGGTAAATGCAGAAGCTTCACAAGTTTTTTCACCTGCGGCAACCGCTTCATATTGATTAAATACCGCGTAGTTCCAGAACAAGTTCGTCGACTGCTGTAACACCGTGGACTCGACTGCTCCGGTGCTTGAATTTTCATTACTGGCTGTACCGTAACTCCAACGACCAAGAGCAAAGTTTTCATTCCCCGCGATATCCTGAACTGCAGTTTTATCGCCAGTTAAGCGATATGGGCCGAGAACCTTAAAAGCACCGTCGCTGTCTTGCAAAGACTTTTGTGCATCAAAGCCACCAGTCGAATAACCATTAAATGGAATCAGCATATACTTTGCTGAAGCGGTTGCCACAAAGTTTTTCTCGGCTTTGCCAGTGTTGCTATCACGACCAGCAGCATTATTGGAATTTGAGCCTGTAGTATGATTTTGATTGCCAGCAACAGCACCACCATCGTCAGAACTACCGCCACCACAACCCTGTAATAACAATGCCGATAAGATTGCTGCCGCTAAAATTTGTTGTTTCATCTTGGATGCCCCATTATTTTGTCTATGTTGCAATCTCATCACTGATCGAGCTTAGGTGGATTGCTTAAAATTTTAGATATTATTCAACATCTTAATTTTATGAAACATCATTCTAGCGAGCAACAAGTATACAATCAACATAAATAAGTGAAATGCATCACATTAACAATCTAGTGCCACTTAGCACATTAACAAAAAAAGCCGCAGTCTCAATCACAGAGACATGCGGCTTGGTGTTGTCGCGCAGATTTAGATTTTTAGGCTTTTCTTCATTTCATCTTCGACGATGTCAATCTCGATTTCACTAAACTTGCGGATCTCACCCTCGGCATGCCGCTCTAGCAAACCACCGATTAACGGTACTTTGACGTTCACTTCCCAATCGAGTTGGATATGTACTTGTTGCTCATCGCCCGTGACTTTACGTGCGCAATTGGCTTTAAGCGGTAAATTTGCACCGAGTTCAACGGTTGAGGTCAGTTGTTCTAAATTGGTCACATCGGTACGCTTTAAACGAAAAGCATCTTTGAGGAATTTTTTGGCCATGTCGGGAATATTAACATCGAGGTTATAGGCACGTTTCAAGGTATAGAAATTGCCTTCGACTTGGGAGTGGGTAATATCGAGGTTCTCACCCGGTATACGTTTGCAGACCGCTTCATGCAAATCAGTATTGGCTGCGAGTTGTTTAAAATCTTGTAGGGAAATACCATTGATCGTGACTTTAACGGTGAACTGATGCGCCATAACGGCTCCTTGTAGCTGTTTATTTTTAGTTTTGGATCAAGTTCAGCGCAATCTAAGCGCATCAACATAACGATGAGCAGTGCAACTGTTCCTTTCGACAGGCTATTAAATGCAACTTTCGTGCTCAGGTCATTGACTGCATTGTTCTAGAGAAGCAAGGATAAGGCCAAATTTGCAATTAAAAGAACTGATATTGCTGATGCTCAGACGGCTGACACCTGCGTCGCCTGCTGTTTTTTGACTTGGACCCATTGCCACCAACCATAGGCTGCCAGACCCACAAACAAGGTATATAGCACGGCGGTGAGATAAAGTTCTTTATAGGCAAACATGCCGACATAGACAATATCGACAGCCACCCACAACATCCAGGTCGCGATATAGCGTTGACTGGTCCAATAGGTGCCGAGCACACTCAAGGCAGCCAATTGCGCATCCAATAATGGCACGGCGGCATCGGTAAAGTTTTTTAAGATCAAACCAAAGATTAAGCCACCACTCATGGCGACTAAAATCTGTTGCAGCGCACGTCCCGGTTGAATCGGTTGAATCCGAATCTCATGCTGCTGTGCTTGGCCGCGCATCCAGGTCAGGAAACCATAAATATTCATGCCCATGAACAAGATTTGTAGGACGGTTTCGCCATAAAGTTTGTATTGGAAAAACAACACCGCATAGATCAGCACTGCGATCAAATTCACCACCCAACACCACATGCTGCGCATGATGGTCAAACCAACACCGAGCACACTGATCAAGACTGCGATCGCCTCAAGTGCAGAGCCACCCAATATCCCAACCACCAATGCAAAAAGGTCCTGTGTTGTCATATCACTCGATCTAAGCTGTAAAGTTGTATTATGAAAAAATGCCTGTTGAAAGCAAACCAAACACTCAAAAAATCACATGCACACCACCGGCGTTGCATGACAGTTGAACTCTAGCAGAAATCCGATTTGAAGCAAATATTGTCACTTGGGCATTCACCCAATCGACAGCGCTCAAACAACAACGCGCTGGGCAAATATTTAAAAATTGACCAACGCGTAAGCTAAAAACTCAAAACGACTAAAAACTTAAAATGCTGTCGTTAGACTATGACTTTAAAATCGACTCAAAGGCTTTGAGACGTTTATAAATCGACAGTAACTCGATGATGGTTTTCCAAGAGCTAATCAAATATTGGAATGATTCACGTACATTGCTAAACACGTTATTGATCTGGGTCAGTAAACCTAAGGTAATCAAACCTGCCGAAATCGCGGGGAATAGCATCACCAAGCCAAAGATATTGTCCAGTTGGTTGTACCAAATACTGAACATATTAAAGTAAGAATAATGGAAATAGAGTCGGAAATAGTTTTTACGCACATTGGCATACAGTTCTTTTAAGGTCGCGGGTTGAGCACGATCCGCATGATCCTCACCATAGACCAACTCTTTACGATAGGCGGCTTCAACTTTTTGATTATTAAACTCTAAGCCCGGCAGTTTGATCCCCACCACCATCAATAAGAAAGTACCAAATAAGGCCCAACCGATCGCCGCCCAGACCAAGGCATATTTAATCTCACCAATCACGGGCAAGGCAGGAACACGTTCAGACAATTGAATCAAGACCGGTAGAAACGCAATCAAGGTCAAAATCGCACGCACAAAACTCACGCCAAGGGTTTCTAAGGTACTGGCAAAACGCATGGTGTCTTCTTGTACCCGCTGCGAGGCGCCCTCGACATGGCGCAGGATATGCCAGTGCTCGGTGTAGTAGTTATTCATCGCGGTACGCCAGCGGAAGATAAAATGACTGACGAAAAATAAATTGAGGATGGCAATGGTCACATAGACCGCGGCCAAATATAAAAAGGTTAAGGTGCCTTGGTAGAGCAGTGCAATATCACCACCGGCGCCATTACTCATCATCTTTTGTAGCAGGTCATAAAACGGGCTATACCATGCGTTGACCGCAACACTGAGTTGCACGCTGAACCAAACATTGAAAATGATCAGTGCTGAACCCCAAACGGACCAAGCCTGCCAAGGATGATTGGCTTTCAACTTCCAAAACAGCGCAAAGGCACTGATCGAGACACCATACCAGAGATAGAACCACAGATATTGCGCGGCCCAAAAACGACTCAACCCAATCGGTTGGGCAGCTTCGCTATAACCGGGCGCAAAGCCCAACAGTGTCCCCCACTCTTTGCCGCCGCTATACCACAGCGCAATATTGATAAAAAACCAGAGGATGGCGGATAAAAAGAACCACTTGGGGTTGGGAAAAAAAGATTTAAACATCGAGTGTAATTGTCCTAAACAGCTGTACGATTAAGCGAGAGCTTGGCCGAAAAACATGTCGGCTATTATTTCCGCTCAAGCTTAATTTTTCTTTAACTCATTCATAGTGTTGTGTATATAAATGTGCAGAGTTTTAATTTTTTATGTCAGTTTGATTGACCTTGGCCTGATCGGTGTGGATTGATTTGGCTGGACCTGTGACATGATCTGGCTCCTTTAAGTATTCAACCTTATTCTTCACTTCATTTTTCAAAAATAAAATAATTAAAATAAATAATTCAGAAATTTCGATCTGTATTTACTTCGCTTAAGTCACTCAATATACATGAATTTGCAACTAGAACACCTGCCGAATTTCAACCTCAGGCGCATAAGCATCGAGACGTTTGGCCAACACATGCAAACGCCGCGTCGGCACGGCTGGAAATAAATGATGTTCAACATGGTAAAACATATTGTAAGTCACCACACGCTTGAGTTCGTGGCGTACCGTACGCGCCATATAAATATGATCCTCAGTATCATGATGCACCGTCCACACTGCAAAAAATGCGGTCATACACTGCCCGATCAGCATCGCAATCACATGGAATTTTAAAATCTGAATATCCCACACCGCAAACACCAAGACCAGTAACACCACATTGGCCGCCAACTCGGCATAGATCCAACGCCGTTGTGTGCGTGTGCCAACTTGCAAGGCCTTATGATGCAACAAAAAAGGAAACACTGGTCCAAACAACAGTGCCTGCCACCAACGCATTTTGGCACTTTTGGCTTCGATATCTTCGTCTTGCATGCAGTGCTGATGATGACGCAAATGATTGATCTGTACCGCATGCATCGAACCCAACATCAGCACACTCAACACAAACATCACCCAATGCGTGAGCTGACGCGGTAGGCCGAGGGCAAAGTGAAAGGCATTATGCACCTGACGCAGGCCGGTGAGAAAAAACATAAAGGCGCAGCCAAAGGCCAGTACATAGAGCAAGGGATAGCTCTGCGCCACATAGGCAAAGCCCAATGCTGCAAGCAGCCAAGGTAGAGAAATGAATAACTCGGAAATGATATCTTTTTGATTTAAATGCAGCAGATCTTTCCACTGCACAGCTTGGAGTAAATCACTGGCTGGTTTCATATTTTAGTTCTTGATTGAAGAGCGTTCTGTTGAAAACTATCCAAGTTATGCACAGAAATCAAGATTAAAAATCAGTCGGTTAATTTAAACAACATAAAAAACCTGTAAGGAAATCGCTTTCCTTACAGGTTCATGGCGAATCACTTGGCGATCACCGCATTCAAGCGCAGTAGATGCTGCGCTCAAATTCAAGCCACGGCTTAATCCACCTGTGGCGCAAAACCATCTTCGGTCAATGCAGCGCTAATCGCCTCAAACGACTGCTGGGTTTGTACTTCAACCAACTTGGTCTCGACATTGATCTCGACCACTGCATCTGGATCTAAGGCTTTGATACTCGCCGTCACGCCACGCGCGCAACCGCCACAACTGATACTCGGTACTGTAAATTTCATCATAGTTCCTGTTTAACCCTCAGGGCTTTTGTTTTCATGTGCCAACTGCAAATGCAAGAAGGTCAGATGACGTTCGTATTTGTCCAAAATATCATTGATGACTTGTTCTTTGCTATAGCCAACCAAATCATTGCCTTGGCTGCCCTCAAATAAGAAGGTTTCTAGGCGATAATAGTGCTCTTTACCGACTTTGGCGCGACGGCTAAACGACGGTGCGACATACTGACGCGGCCAGATCTGGTAAATAAAGTTTTGCTCATTGTTCAAGTCGATGATCAAATCGATATGGTAGAGCTGGTCATTGTCTTCGAGTGGCACGATATCGACCGTCACCTGTGCATGCTTGCTCCGCATCTCATTCGCCACCGCATCGACCGCGGGTTTGGCCACTTGATCCAACATTTTCAATGTTGCGACCGTACCTGGATACTGCATCACACGGGTCAGACGTTGTTTCCAGTTCAGGATATCGACGTTACCCACCACCGGCGCCGAGTTGAGGTTGGAACTCTGAGAGCGGAAGTCCTCAAGCCTAAAGGCTTTAAACAGTCCAAACATCACAAAGAACATCACGAAACTAAAGGGTAAGCCCATGATCACCGTGGCTTTTTGTAGGGTGCTGATGCCGTCCGTCATCAACATGGCCACGGTCAATAAGGCAATGGTGACTGCCCAGAAGATCCGCAACCAGTTCGGTGCATCTTGATTGACGTCTTTGAGCTTGTAGGTAAAGTTGCCCAATACCATCGCGCCCGAATCCGCAGAGGTGACATAGAACAGTAGTCCCGTCACAAACACCACCACGGCGGTGACCGAGAACCATGGATAGTTAGAAAACAGTTTATAAAAACCATGCTCAGGACTGGCGAGGGTTTCATAGACAAAGCCCAAGTTGCCATGAATCGCTTCATACAAGGCACTGTTGCCCATGACCGAAATCCACGCCAAGGTAAACATAAATGGAATGATCAAGGTCCCGGTCACAAACTGGCGAATGGTTCGACCCCGTGAGATACGCGCCAAGAACAAGCCCACAAACGGTGACCATGCGATCCACCAAGCCCAGAAAAACAGGGTCCAGTCTTTGAGCCACTGCTGACTGTGTTCGTCTTGGTTATAGGCAAAGCTGTCCAAGGTCATCGAAGGGAACATACTGATATAGTCGCCGACGTTGAGCACCAAGGCATTGAGTAGGAACTGGGTATCGCCCAAGAACAGGATAAACAGCACCAAACCAATGGCAAAAAACACGTTCAGTTCAGACAGCAGCTTGAGGCCTTTGTCCACGCCGGTGGTGGCAGACACGATCGAAATCGCCACCGCCAAACCGACCAAGCCGATCTGTACGCCCATGCCCTCCGGCCAGCCCAAAAGTACAGTCAGTCCATAGTTGAGTTGCACCACCCCAATCCCGCAGGTGGTGGCGATGCCAAAGATGGTGCCTATCACCGCGGCGATATCGACCAGATCCCCGATCCAACCATTGATTTTCTCACCAAAGATCGGGTACAGGGCCGAGCGAATGGTCAACGGCAAATTATAACGATAGGCAAAGTAGCCGAGTGCGATCCCGACCAAGGCATACATACACCAACCGGTTAAACCATAGTGGAAAATCGTCCAGACGATGGCTTGCCGTGCGGCTTCAAGGGTTTGCCCCTCTCCGATCGGCGGTTGCATATATTGGGTAATCGGTTCTAAGACCGAGAAGAACATCAAGTCGATCCCGATCCCTGCGGCAAACAGCATCGCGGACCAACTGAGTAAACTGAATTCAGGTTTGGAGTGTTTGGGACCGAGTTTGATTTCCCCGTAGCGCGAACACGCGATAATCAGCACAAAAATAATATAAAGAGAAGCTGCTGCAAAATAATACCAACCGAGGGTCGAGCTGACCCAATCCAAACTCACATCGAGTATTTCACCGGCTTGTTCGGTGAACAGCATGGTGAGAAAGGAAAATAATAAAATTAACCCCGCAGCAATGAAAAATACCGGCCGATTTAGTTGTTGTTCTGGCGTGTCTCGATCAGACAATTTAAGTTGAGTCGGTTCATTTTGCATAAAATCCTCTAAGGTTTAAGGTGAACGTCGAAGCGAAAATCGACGTGTTTGCGCACACAGCATAATGCGTTGATGTTTAACTATTGTGCTTTAAATGTCAAAACCACCAAGTTTTGATCGCAAATCCACTTGCGATTCAGCATTTTTTCAATCAGATCTGCATCCGATTTACGGGTTTTTTAGGTTGCTGTTTTGTTGATCATATACCCCATTGATTGAACGTTCAATCAATAATGCGTATACTGATTTGAAAACGAATTGCTTATCGACGGCCGAAGTTAGATAATTTTGTGTTGTTTATTAAGATGATGGCGACTTAAACCATGACTAAATCACGCGTCAAACCCGAACACGTCAGACGTGAAGAAATCATCCAAGCCACCTACCAAGTGGTGCATGATGAAGGACTCACCAACATGACCCTGGCCAAGATCGCCAAACAAGCGGGCTTGTCGACCGGGATCGTCAGTCATTATTTTGGTGATAAACAAGGTTTGATCAATGCCTGCATGTTGGACATGCTGAATATCTTGCGCCTTAAAACCGAGCAATATAAGACCCAGTACAGTTCACGGCCGGTCGATCAAATCAAAGCCATCATCGATTCAAACTTCGATGTGACTCAGGTCAATCAAATTTCAATGCGTCTGTGGTTAGACTTTTGGTCCGCCAGTATGCATATGCCGCAATTGCATCGTTTACAAAAGATTAATGATCAACGATTGAAGTCGAATCTGCGCCATCACTTGTTGCAGTTACTGCCGCCAGCACAAGCCGAACTCGGCGCCAGTGGCTTGGCCGCCATCATCGATGGCTTATGGCTACGCGGTAGTTTGATGGGACATTTGGCTGAAGGCTTTGATGCGCAGCATGCCCGTGAAGTGGCTTATCATTATTTGAATATGCTCATTAAACAGTAACGCTGAACTTGTAAAACAGAAGTCTTCAAGCTGTAAAACATTTGCCTTGGGCCGGTCATTTCAGCCCCTGCAGTTTCCCTCAGGCACTGGTGTCGTCATCGCCTTGCGCCGCCTTCAATGATCACAGCCCCCTTTTAATATTTGCAGGAGTTTCAATATGCACCAAGTACCGAATTATTCGTTATATATACATGGGCAATATGTCGATGCCAGCAGTGGAAAAACCTTTGACAGCATCAACCCTGCAAATGGTGAGGTGTTGGCGCAGATCCAAATTGCATCCGAACAAGACATCAATGCCGCAGTAAAAAGTGCCCAACAGGGCCAAAAAGTCTGGGCCAGCATGACTGCGATGCAGCGCTCACGCATCCTGCGCCGTGCGGTGGATATTTTACGTGAACGCAATGATGAATTGGCGCTGCTCGAAACCCAAGACTCCGGTAAAGCTTTTTCAGAAACCTCGGTGGTGGATATCGTCACCGGTGCCGATGTGATCGAATACTATGCTGGCCTTGCCACCGCGATCCACGGCGAACAACTGCCGCTACGCGACAGCAGCTTCTTTTATACCCGTCGCGAACCACTCGGCGTCGTCGCTGGGATTGGTGCATGGAACTATCCGATTCAAATCGCGATGTGGAAAGCCGCGCCAGCACTGGCGGCAGGCAATGCCATGGTCTACAAACCTAGTGAATCCACCCCACTCTCGACCTATAAACTGGCAGAGATTTTGACCGAAGCCGGTCTACCTGACGGCGTATTTAACGTGGTGCAAGGCCCAGGTGCTGAAGTTGGTCCATGGCTGACCGAGCATCCAGATATCGCCAAAGTCACTTTTACCGGCGGTGTGGCCAGCGGTAAAAAAGTCATGGCCAGCGCAGCAGGTTCAACCCTCAAAGACGTGACCATGGAACTCGGTGGTAAATCCCCGCTGATCATCTGTGACGATGCCGATCTCGACAAAGCTGCTGATATCGCCATGATGGCCAACTTCTATAGCTCGGGCCAAGTCTGTACCAACGGTACACGCGTCTTTGTGCCAAGTGCGATGAAACACGACTTTGAACAGGCGCTGTTAAAGCGCGTCAAAAACATCCGCATGGGCGATCCAACCGATCCAGCCACCAACTTCGGTCCGCTCAACAGCTTCCA
>JASLJB010000334.1 GCA_030152605.1 Acinetobacter sp.
GGCCACGGGGATCTATCTTAAACGGCAGCAGTTTTTAGCCCAACAGCAGCAAAGGCAGCAGCAGTTTGAACATGAACGCGCTGAATTTGATGCGCGCTTTAAGCAAAGAAAGGCCGAGTTTGATGCCAACTTTGCCCAACAACATGCCGAGATCACAGCCAAAGCATCGCAAAAACAAAACCATAGGCCAGAAGCAACAGCTGAAAGCGCAGATCAGCTCGCAGATGTAGCTCAGCATGAAGCCTCAACAACCCCTTCAGCCGCGACCAATCCAAAACCCGATAGCGCGATAGCGTCCATCATCCAGCGCCTGAACCTGTCGCAGAAGATGACGCAATCTATTTATGAATTGTCAACAGACCCTAGCAAGTTTGTTCCCCCCAACAGTAGACTGCCCCATCAGGAATACGCTATGCGTCAATTAATCTGCCAAAGTGTCATCGTTTGTTCTGCCTTGATCAGTGCGACTGCAATCGCAGCACCACAGTTATTTAATGTCGAACTAAAAGGTGCCACACGAGAACAAATGCGTTCCGCACTCGAAAATACCCATGTACTGCCGATTCGGGAAGACGATAATTATTGGGTTGATAAATATGATCCCAATGGCGCACTACAAGGTGCTTCCGAGTTGAATATTGGTTATACCAGTGCCGGTAAACTCGCCTATGCCGAATATAAATTCCCCGTGTTTATGGACTCAGGTAAAATACTTGAAGTTGGCAATCTCATCGCAAGTAAATATGGCCAACCGAGTCAACGTACAGGTAATACCCGTTTGGGGGATGCAAGTTTTACTTGGAATTTTAAAAATGGAATGAAGATCATCGTCTACAGAGGTTGGCCGGATACCACCACCTATTTGCAGTTTAAAGAGCCAACCAATTCCAATAAAATGAATGCCGAGATTAAAGCGCAAGAACAACGCGAATTCCAACAAAAAGCCAAACAACAACACGCAGCATTTTGAGGTTAGTTAAGAGTTTTGAAGCGAATTTCCATGATGTTTTTATGAAAATAACTTCAACATGAAGCCCTTCTTTAAATCCATCCCAACCTTAATGCCAGTCAGTTAAGCTTTTTGAAGTAAATTTCCATGATGCTTTTATGAAAATGACTTCAACATGAAACCCTTGCTTTAAATCCATCCCAACCTTCCTTTTTCAAAGGAAGGAGCGCCTCAGAATTCAACATGATATTGAATTCAAAGGAATTCCCCTCTTTGGCAAAGATGAGCCATATATGGCGCAAGAGGGGAGATTTAGGCATTAGATAGTAGATGAAAAACTTAAAACTGTGTCCACTTTTATTAAACCACTACAGCCATATATGGCGCAAGAGGGGAGATTTTGATCATAATATACGCGCAGCAAGTGGTATAGAAACTCAGCTTTTGAAGTACAACTGTCCTTAACTGACTGGTCATCGTCACATATCCAACTAAATCTTCTGGGTCTGTTCCAGTTCGGCCAAGATTTGCTTGGCGCGGCTATGGCCATTTTCAGCGGCTTTCTTGATCCACATCACGGCCAAGGATTTATCTTGCGGCACCACATCTGATCCTTTGAGATAATGCTGTCCCAGATTAAATTGGGCATTGGCATCCCCAGCCTGCGCGGCTTTTTGATACCAGTGTTTTGCACGGGCTAAATCCTGACCCACCCCTCGCCCAGTTTCATACATAATCGCCAAGTTATTTTGTGCACCGGCGTGGCCTTGCTCGGCAGCCTTGTGCCACCAATCAAATGCTTGACGATCACTTTGTAATGCATCCCGCCCTTTGGCATACATCATGGCGAGATTATTTTGCGCATTGGCATGGCCTTGGCTGGCCGCCTTAAAATACCAATATAGCGCTTGGGCATCACTTTTCTGCACCCCGAGTCCATTTTGATACAGCAACCCGAGATTAAACTGCGCCAGTGCATGGCCTTGGTCGGCGGCTTTTAAATACCAATCCATGGCATCAGCATAACTCTGCCGAACCCCTTGCCCCATGGCATAGGTCACCCCCAGATTATATTGCGCCGATACATGACCGCGGTTGGCGGCCTTAAAATACCACGCAAATGCATGCGCATCACTTTGTAATATCCCATCGCCATTGTCATACATCAGTGCGAGATTATATTGCGCATAAGAATGCCCAATATTGGCGGCCTTGAGATACCAAGCAAAACTTTGCGCATTATTTTTTGCAACGCCTTGGCCTTTGGAATACATCAGCGCCACATTATATTGCGCAGTGGCATGCTCTTGTTCAGCCGCTTTGAGATAATATTCAAACGCCAGTGCATCATTTTGCTCCACGCCAATACCCTTGTCATATTTACCGCCCAGCACATATTGCGCTGAGGCATGACCTTGTTCAGCAGCCTGACGATAGTATTCAATGGCTTGGGCCTGATTCTTGGCCACGTCCTGCCCGAGGTCATAGCGTAATCCAAGTTGATATTGTGCTTCAGCATCGCCTTGATCTGCCCAAGTTCGGATGCTGGCAAAGTCACTTTGCTTCGCTGCAGAAACCGTTGTAAACATGACACCCGAAACACCCAGAGCGGTCAAAAGTACTAAATTTTTAAGCACAAGATATTGTCCGTTATTTTTAATTTAATCCCTATCATTTCATAAATTTAGCTTTACTTCCACTCACCGAATCCGCCAATGCAAAAATATTAAATAGGCAGATCATGTTTTAAATCTATACCACCTTACTTGTATTACCTTAACACCATCACATCAGCGCCATCGCACCATCACACCATCACACCATCACACCATCACACCGAGTATCAGCAGCCAAGCGCATAGCAGCGCCAAGCGCTAAATCAGCTTAATCCTTGCAGGGATCTTGCGGTTGTGCTGTAAATTTCTCTAAATAGTCAACAAAGACTGAAAAAAGTCATCAATCGCACACGATATTTCTGTAATATCATGCATCATTTCTAGCGTCGGTTTTACTCGCGGCCCAACTCAAGCGGCACAGGCGCTAGTCACTCTTTTTTTAGCAACCCATGTTCTGATCCGTGCTTCGGTTTAAAGATCAATATGGGAACGCTTATGGGTCAACCCTGACACATAAGCAAAGTGAGGTGCCAGCATGGAAATCAAAGTCAATTTTCTCGACAACCTTCGACTTGAAGCCAAGTTCGATGACTTCACAGTGGTGGCCGATCAACCCATCCGCTACAAAGGCGACGGTTCAGCACCGGGACCATTCGATTATTTTCTCGCGTCTTCTGCGATGTGTGCCGCCTACTTCGTCAAGGTCTATTGCGCTGCACGTGATATTTCCACCGATAATATCCGCCTCTCGCAAAACAACATCGTTGACCCTGAAAACCGCTACAAGCAAATCTTTAAAATTCAAGTTGAACTGCCTGCCGATATCTCCGAAAAAGATCGTCAAGGGATCTTGCGTTCGATCGAACGTTGTACCGTAAAAAAAGTGGTACAAACTGGCCCTGAGTTTGTGATCGAGCACGTGGAAAGCATCGATGCCGATGCGCAAGCGCTGCTGATGCCAAGCATGGCCACTGAAAACCAGACCTTTATCCAAGGTAAAGATCGCTCACTCGAAGAAACCATCGCCACCATGTCTGGGATCTTGGCCGACTTGGGCATGAAGATCGAGATCGCGTCTTGGCGTAATATCGTGCCGAATGTCTGGTCATTACACATTCGTGATGCACAGTCTCCTATGTGCTTTACCAATGGTAAAGGTTCGAGCAAAGAAAGTGCCTTGGCCTCAGCCTTGGGTGAGTTCATCGAGCGTTTAAACTGTAACTTCTTCTATAACGATCAGTTTTGGGGTGAAGACATCGCCAATGCGGACTTCGTACATTATCCAGAAGAGAAATGGTTTCAACCGGGTCCAAACGATGCCTTACCAGAAGAGATTTTGGATGAGTACTGCCTCGAAATTTATAACCCCGATGACGAACTGCTCGGCACGCATCTCTATGACACCAACTCTGGTAATACCGCACGTGGCATCTGCTCACTGCCCTATGTACGTCAGTCCGATGGCGAAGTGGTGTATTTCCCCTCCAACCTGATCGAAAACTTATTCTTAAGTAATGGCATGAGTGCGGGGAATACCTTGGCCGAAGCACAAGTACAGTGCTTGTCTGAAATCTTCGAGCGTGCGGTGAAGCGTGAAATCTTACAAGGTGAAATGAGCCTGCCAGACGTGCCTCAAGCGGTGTTAGACAAATACCCAAGCATCGTTGCCGGAATTCAAGCGCTTGAAGAACAAGGCTTTCCAGTCTTGGTCAAAGACGCCTCACTCGGCGGTCAGTTCCCTGTCATGTGTGTCACGCTGATGAATCCACGTACCGGCGGTGT
>JASLJB010000036.1 GCA_030152605.1 Acinetobacter sp.
ATCTGAGCGTATGCAGATCTACAAACAATATGCGCTAGAATTGGTTGAAAAAGGTCATGCATTTTACTGTTTTGCAACAGCAGAAGAGCTGGATCAGATGCGTCTCGATCAACAAGCACGTGGCGAAAGCCCACGCTATGATGGTCGTGGCCTACAACTCAGTGCTGAAGAAGTTCAAAGGCGCTTGGCCGCGGGCGAAGCCCATGTAATTCGTATGAAAGTGCCGACTGAAGGCATTTGTAAATTTAATGACATGTTACGCGGTGAGGTTGAGATTCCTTGGGCACAAGTGGATATGCAAATCCTGCTCAAAACCGATGGCCTACCGACCTATCACTTGGCCAACGTGGTCGACGATCATTTGATGCAGATCACGCATGTGATCCGTGGTGAAGAATGGATTCCTTCTGCACCAAAACATCAGTTGCTCTATCAGTACTTTGGTTGGGAGATGCCGACCCTATGCCATATGCCACTGTTGCGTAACCCAGACAAATCAAAACTGTCAAAACGCAAAAACCCAACTTCGATCAACTACTACAAAGACATCGGCGTACTGCCAGAAGCCTTGTTGAACTATCTTGGTCGTATGGGTTGGTCTATGCCAGACGAAAGTGAAAAATTCAGTTTGGATGAGATGATTGCCCACTTTGATATTCAACGTGTGTCCTTGGGCGGTCCGATCTTTGATGTTGAAAAACTCAATTGGCTCAATGGCCAGTGGATTAAATCACTCACCCCTGCCGCACTGCTTGATCGTCTGTTGAACTGGAAATCTGATCGCGGCACCTTAGAAGACATTGCTGCTGCAATTCAACCGCGGATTCAATTGCTGTCTGAGGCTGTGAATTGGGCCGGCTTCTTCTTCAATCAGTTCCCACAACTCGACAAAGCACAGTTTGAAAGTAAAAAACTGTCTGAAGAGCAAGTTCGCCAAAGCTTACAGTTTGCGATTTGGCGTTTAGAAAGCTTGAACAGCTGGAACAATGACACGGTCAGCCAAACCCTGATGGATCTCGCCACACAGATGGAGATCAAGTTACGCGACTTTATGCCGAGCTTCTTTATCGCGATCGCAGGTTCGACCAGTTCAACCCCAGTGATGCAGTCTATGGTGACTTTAGGCCCTGATTTAACGTTCGCGCGTCTACGCAATGCACTCAGTATTGTCGGCGGTCCGAGCAAAAAAGAGCTTAAAATCTGGGAAAAACTCAATGAAAGCTTAAAATTGCCGAAAAATGATCCAATCGATGCAGTTTAATTAAATTTTTTATTGACGTGTGTGAGCAATCATCCTAATATTGCGCTCACACAGACTGGGGCCATAGCTCAGTTGGTAGAGCGCTACAATGGCATTGTAGAGGTCAGCAGTTCGATCCTGCTTGGCTCCACCATCCCCATTAAGTCTGTGTAATGCCTCGATAATGTCCCTATCGTCTAGAGGCCTAGGACACTGCCCTTTCACGGCGGCAACCGGGGTTCGAATCCCCGTAGGGACGCCAAATTCTAAAAGCCACTGATTGAATACAATCAGTGGCTTTTTTCATGACTGCTCAACAGACGCAACCCTTTGCTGTGTCATCTATAAAACAATAAGCAAGCCAAGATCAGTTGACTCAGCCTATATTGCTGACTGTATTTTACTGACTATAGTTTGCTAACATATCCGTAAATTTAGACCGTTTTTAAAATTCTGGAGTTGTGATGCAATATCGTTGCCCAAAATGCCAAAGCCCGAAGATTATGCCAATGGCCAATGCCAATAGCAGCAGTACGGCGCGCCCAGTGGTACCTAAAAGTCTTGTCATTCTTATTCCAGCAATTTTTGTGCTTTTACTTTTGGTCATTATTAGCATCTCGATGTGGTTATTTGGGAATGGTGCTGGCTCAACCCTGCAAATGGCAACGGTTGCGGTATTTCTGATCAGCCTAATCTCGGGGATCTGGTTTTGGCGCGACCTGCCAGATTTCAAGATTTCGATGCAAGCTTTTATGAACAGCAACAAAGAGTGGAAATGCAGAGAATGTCATCACGAGTGGCACATCTAAGTCCACGTGTTGCAGCACGACCATCCCAACGCCATCACAGCGATGTGCGCCAATAAAAAAAAGCCAGCACCCTTGAGTGCTGGCTTTTTTTATCAGGCTGGCTGCCGCGGGTCAATCGACTACGCGACAGCAAATGATTTACAGTGGTGCTTGTTCTTGCGCGGCTTTGGCTGATTTGGCACGCTTCGGCTCATTCATCCAACGATAAATCACCGGTAACAGCACCAAGGTCAGTAAAGTCGAGGAGATAATCCCGCCAATCACCACGGTTGCCAATGGACGCTGTACTTCTGCACCCGTACCGGTCGCCAAAGCCATCGGGATAAAACCGAGTGAGGCCACACAAGCTGTCATCAGTACCGGGCGAAGCCTTAAGATAGCGCCCAACCAAGTGGCCAATTCAACTTTCATGGTCGCACGCAATTCTTTGATAAAGGTCAGCATCACCAAGCCATTCAACACGGCTACCCCCGAAAGTGCGATAAAGCCCACCCCTGCTGACATCGACAGCGGAATATCACGCAACCATAGCGCCACCAATCCACCACTCAGCGCAAACGGCACACCACTAAACACCAAAAGGCTTTCTTTAAAGTTACGAAATACCGCCATCAACAAGATAAAGATGGTGATCAGCGCCAAAGGCACCACTAACTGCATCCGCGCTTGTGCAGAAGCCATATTTTCAAACTGACCGCCGTACTCCAACCAATAACCCGCAGGCAAATCTTGGGCGGACAGTTTGCTTTGAATTTCTTGCACAAATGAACCCAGATCACGATCACTGACATTGGCCGTCACCACCACACGACGTTTGCCATTTTCACGGCTGACTTGGTTGAGCCCCAAAACATTTTCGACCACAGCCACATCTTGCAACTGAATCAAACCACCATTCGGCAGTTGAATCGGCAACATCGCCACATTCTGAACCGTACGCTGTTGATCCGATAGACGAATCACAAAATCAAAGCGACGATCGCCTTGCAAGATCTGGCCGACATTTTGTCCACCGACTGCAGCAGCCACCAAGTCTTGGATCGCACGTACCGACAAACCGTACTGTGCCGCCAAGGCAGGATCGATCTCAACATTAAGTAGCGGCAAGCCACTGGTTTGCTCCACATTAACTGCGGTTGCCCCTGAAATGGCTTGAATCTCCTTGGCGATGCGCTGTGCTTCACGATTCAGCACCTGCATATCATCACCAAAGACTTTGACCCCAACATCACTGCGAATCCCAGAGATCAATTCATTAAACCGCAGTTCGATCGGTTGGGAAAATTCACTATTATTGCCCGGCAAGGTGGCCAAGTACGCCTCCATACGCGTGCGTAACTGCGCTATGCTTTGCGAGGCATTCGGCCATTCTTGCTTGGGTTTTAACAGAATAAAACCATCCGAAATATTGGGTGGCATCACATCGGTGGCCACTTCCGCAGTACCTGTACGGGCAAAGATCGCTTTGATCTCAGGGAAGTTTTTCAATAACAGCTTCTCGGTATTTTCCTGCATCCGCAACGACTGTTCTAACCCCGTGCTGGGTGAACGCATTTGCTGAACGGCAAAATCCCCCTCACTCAATTGCGGGGCAAATTCACTGCCCATCCGAGTCATCAAGACTGCGGTTAAAAACAGAATCCCCAAAGCAATGCTCAGCACCAAATATTTCATCTGATAAGCCCAATCCAACAGGCCCTCATAACGACGCTTTAACCACAGCATCCAGCGACTTTCTTTTTCCTTGACCTCACCGGTGACAAACAAAGCCACTGCGGCAGGCACAAAGGTGATCGACAAGATTATCGCACCCAGCAAAGCAAATACCACGGTTGCTGCCATCGGATGGAATAACTTGGCCTCCACACCTGACAAGGCAAAGATCGGCAAATACACCACCAAAATAATCAACTGACCAAAGATCAACGGACGGCGGGCTTGGCGTGCCGCCAGAAACACCTCTCTAAAACGCTCTTTTCGGGTCAGACGACGGCCGACCTGATGCTGATATTCGGCCAAACGACGAATACAGTTTTCGACGATCACCACCGCACCATCGACGATGATGCCAAAGTCCAAGGCACCCAAACTCATCAAGTTGGCACTGATCTGTTGTTGCGCCAT
>JASLJB010000075.1 GCA_030152605.1 Acinetobacter sp.
TTCAAAAATTATGTAAGCCTCGACCACCTAAAGGTCATACAACTTTTATGT
Organism: Acinetobacter sp.; assembly: GCA_030152605.1. Classification (GTDB taxonomy): domain Bacteria; phylum Pseudomonadota; class Gammaproteobacteria; order Pseudomonadales; family Moraxellaceae; genus Acinetobacter. The sequence goes on from JASLJB010000075.1 coordinate 52, forward strand.
TGAGCTATCGCGATCCCATTTGATTCAGCCCATCCCAAGATGGGCTGTTTTGTTGCTACATCTCGAATTAAATACTTTCTTTTCAAGCAAATGATTTTTTTGTACACTACGATCCCGCAGTGAAATATTAAAAATAAACGATTAGGATAAGTAAAAATGAACAATAGCAATCAATCCAATCCCGCTTCAGCACATCAATCTCCTCCACATCAAACACCGCCACCGTATAACCCAACCTCAGATCAACTCAGCAAAGACTCTCCCCTCAGCCCCAAAGGTCGTTTTAGTCGTTACTCTTATTTTGGTTGGAATGCACTACTTACCTTATTGATGCTTGCCTTCCTCATTATCGGCGTGCTGCTCTCACCTGATTTTCAAGTGGATCACTCTATTTCCCTCATCAGTTGGTTGGTCATTATCGTCGGTTATTGTATGTGTATTTATTTGATCTTCATCGTGATCATTCGACGTTTGCATGACTTAGATAAGTCTGGCTGGTTATCACTACTGAGTTTCGTGCCACTGGCCAATGTCGGCTTGAGCTTCTATCTGATCTTTTTTAAAGGCACTGAAGGCCCAAATCGCTTTGGCCCACCGCGTCCCGCCTTGGGCTGGGAAAAGTTTATGGCATGGGCACAAATCGTTATCTTTATCTTGATCTTTGCCGCAGCGATCGCCTTTGGCCTGCTCTCTAGCGCGTCACAAAGTCCGTATCAGCTTGAACAGCGTATGGAACAAGCCCTCTAATTCAGTCACCTGCATTTTATGCACGATGCAAAAACAGCCCATCTTTGGGCTGTTTCATGTATTGGGCAAGTGAATCAGTTTCGCGATTCACTGCCTTGGTGTTCGGCCTTAGTCCTTACTGACAAAGCTACCTTCGATCACTTCAACGTGAATCTTGATATCGGCTTTAAGATTCAGGTCGGCATAACGTGCTTTGATCTCATTAATCAGTTGATCAACAGTGGCTTGGCTCAGTGCCACGCCTTGGGCTGCGGCGTCTGGCTTAGAATTTGGGCTGTTACTCTTGGACTCACTATTATTCCAACGTTCGGTCACACCGAGTAATTTCACCAAATCAATCAAGTTCTGTGTATTGGGGCTGGTGGAGTTTTGCAACCACTGGGTCACGGTTTTCTTGGAGACACCCAGTGCATCAATCAAATCCATCTGATTTAAATTTTTATCTTGGATCAGCTGCTTAATTCGCTTCACACCCTCAACAAAACGATCTTCATCTTTCTGGTCCATGATGGCTTATTCCCCTAGGTGATATCCGAAATCGTCACAACTTAAGATAACGATTAAACATGCATGTTGCGCTTCAGCCAATGACCAATGCTGACAATGACACGCTTTACTCAGCGCAGTGATGGCATTGCTGCAATATTAAGCATGCCAATCATCATAACCGAAAAGCCAAAAGTTTAATGCAATACGACTAAAGTGGTTTGAAAAATTTGAAATAAGCGTTCAGAGACTTAGCGATTTGAAAATACTTTGCTAAGATGACGGCACTAATTTCATGATGTGAATAGGCAAGGAGCGAAAGCATGCTGATCATCCCTGCAATCGACCTCAAAGATGGTCAATGTGTCCGTTTAAAACAAGGTCGTATGGAAGACGATACCGTATTTTCAGAAGATCCAGTCGCCACTGCACAGCATTGGGTGAATGAAGGGGCACGACGATTGCATCTCGTTGATCTAAATGGTGCTTTTGCCGGTACACCAATTCATAAACCTGTGGTTGAGGCGATCGCCAAAGCGCAACCTGAACTGCCGATTCAAATTGGTGGCGGAATTCGTTCTTTTGAAACCATCGAGCATTATCTCGATGCAGGTGTAACCTTTGTCATCATCGGCACCAAAGCGGCCAAAGATCCAGAGTTTGTTGAAGAAGCCTGTAAGAAATATGCCGGTCATATCATCGTCGGCATCGATGCCATCAATGGCATGGTCGCAACGGATGGTTGGGCCAATGTGACTGATGTCAAAGCCACTGATCTTGCTAAACGTTTTGCGGATGCGGGTGTCTCAAGCATTGTCTATACCGATATCGCACGTGACGGTATGATGCAAGGCGTAAACGTCGAGCAAACGGTTCATTTGGCACAGTATTCAGGTATTCCTGTGATTGCCTCTGGCGGTGTGACCAATCTGGATGATGTACGTTTACTCAAAGGCCAACCGGGTATCTTGGGTGCGATTACTGGTCGTGCCATCTACGAAGGCACATTGAGCTTACGTGAAGCACAGTTGATTCTCGATCAACAATCACTCTAAGCCGTTAGGCTTCTCAGTCTGATTTTAAAATTTTTATTTAAACATTGATTGAATATCAGTACTGCTAAAAGAGGTCGCCAAGACCTCTTTTGCGTTTATCAGTTTTACTTTTATAGCTTTATCACTTCGACTACCCTGCTGGCATCCGCATGTCCCAACACGCTCCTACACGATTGATATGGTTGAAAAACCATGCGCCGCAATTGGCACTTATTTTGATTACCCTGATTTGGGGCGGTACGTTTTTAGCGGTACAATTTGCGCTAAATTTTAGCTCGCCGCTGTTTTTTGTCGGCTGCCGTTTTGCTGCCGCAACACTGGCTGTCGGCTTGCTGTCGATGCAGGTTTTAAAAAACATCAGTCTCAAAGATATTGTGGCCGGTGCTGCAATCGGGCTATGTATTTCGATCGGTTATGCCACGCAAACCGTCGGGCTGCAAAGCATCAGCAGCAGTGAATCCGCCTTTCTCACCGCCCTGTATGTGCCCTTGGTTCCGATATTATTGTGGTTGATATTTCGTAAAACCCCAGCCTTGATGACCTGGCTCGGCGTGATTCTGGCCTTTGTCGGTTTGGTTTTACTGACCGGCAATCATCTCGGTCAGTTCAGCTTTAATTTCGGACAAGGCATTACCTTGTTTGGCTCGATCGCCATCGCATTGGAAATCGTATTGATCGGTTACTTCTCAACGCGAGTGAATTTGGCCTGTGTGACGGTACTACAATTGGCCTTTGCCTCGCTGATTTCCTTTGCGCTCATGCCGTTAAATGGCGAATACCAACTGCCCGCATTTTCATGGCCCTTGCTGTCGATTACCTTAGGTTTGGGCTTGGCCAGTGCGGTGATTCAGATGGTGATGAACTGGGCGCAGCGTTCGGTAGATCCAGCACAGGCTGCGATCATCTATGCCGGAGAACCGGTCTGGGCGGGTATTTTTGGACGTATCGCTGGAGAACGGCTACCTGCGAGCGCCCTGATCGGTGGACTATTGGTGGTGCTGGCTGTGATCGTCAGTCAGCTCAAACCACGGTTTTTAAAACAGAAAGCCGTGAATACACCCAAGCATGAGCTGGATCACTAGCATCGGTGCTCTACAGGTCAACCACGCTAAAAACAAAAATGGACATGCTGATGCGCATGTCCATTTTTGTGCTGATTGCGGGTATTGAAGTCGTTGTTGTTAGTGCTGCTGAATGTCCGTGTACATGGCTCGGTTCTCATTCAGAACGATGATGCCGCGTATCGCACGATAGACGATCCAGATCCATGACAGTCCCATCACTGTTAAGCAAAAAATGAGGCCACTGACAGCCACGCCAGCAAATACATTTTCATTGTTGCCGGTGAAAAATAGAAAAATAAACGGCACGAACGCAATGATGTTCCAGATCAGATACCACCAAAAAGTGCGGATTTGCCAACTAAAGTGACTCGCATAGATCGTGCCCTGCACATCGCGACGTTTGACGTAGTTGATGATCAAGGCCACGACTGCCAAAATCCCCGCACTAAAAATCGCAATGATATAAAGAATATAGAGCACTAAGGTCAAGGTTTTTAAGGAGTTTTGATCAATATCCGACCGCGTATTAGAATAAGTATTTTGATTCATAAGTCTGCTCTTGCGATGTTCTCAATCCTCCAAACGCGGACTCAAAGCATGCGCGTTTAAAAACTAAGAACGTTAAAAGGTGATACTAACCACGCTAATAATAAAATATTAAATACAATCGTCAGTTTATAAATCTTTCTAAATGGTTGTTTTTGTGTTTTATGTCGCAGTTTTTCCTGTGCCAACCATGCTGCAGGCCAACCGCCTAAAAACGACAACAGATGCAGACTTTGTTCTGGAATCCGCCGTTGCCCGAGTTGAGCAGCCTCTTTGTCTTGGGCATAGCACCAGTAGCAGATCAGATTCATGATCAGGATAAACAGCAGCACCAGACTCGGTAGCATATTGAGTGCCGCTAAAATACCCAAGCTGATGATATAGACGCTGATCAAGATCTGCATCGGTTGTAACTTGGCTTTTGGTGCTTGCTGCTGTTGACGCTGCTGCCCGACCGCTCGGCGGTGGGCTTGCGTCTCTGCGGCCTTGAGATAGGTCACGCGGTTGGCACGAAAACGTCCTTTGCCATCCACGGCGACCTCATAGTCCAAACCACAGCCGACGATCGGCCGTGGCCCTTGACGAGCAAAGTCTTTGATATGAATAAATACCCGTGCCTTAGTGTCATCGAAGGGTTGAATAAAGCCATACCCCTGATCATCAAACCACTCGACCAAACGACCTTGATCACGCATTTTTATTCCCCCTTGCTCACAACACGACGATAGCTAAGCACAACTTAAGCCTGTAGCACCTTGAGGCGTTCAAGCAGTAAGTTTCGCATTTCTAATGGATTTTTATGCAGGATATCATCACCTGTGCGGCCGTGCATTTGATTCTTGAGTGCAACATCTAAACGCATCAACCAAAAACGACAGGCCACCACCGCCAAATAAATGTCTAAACATGCCAACTCATCCGCGGTCAAGGCTCGCACCGCTTGGTATGCCGCCATAAACTGATGATAGCGTTCAGCATCCAAATCCAGTGCCGGAAAGTTAGTGCAGAAATCATTGAGACTAATCGCAATATCAAACAGGAACTCATCCTGATTCAACTCATAGAAATCCAAGATCCCAGTCAGGCGCTGATCTTGAAATAGGGTGTTATCACGAAACAGATCGGAATGAATCAAGCCCTGTGGTCGATCAGGATGCTGTTGTTTTTTTTGTTGAAATAGATCGACGACCTGCTGTAACAGCGCGGCATCTTCGTTGTTCATTTTTGCTTTAAATTCAAGCGCCACTTGTTTCCAATAGTCATGGTTGCGATTGAATTGGCGCTGTAACGGAAAATCTTGCAATGCCACATGCAACTGCGCTTGGGCTGTGGCGATCGCAGCCACTTGCGCCGGTTGCGGTTGATCTGGATGCTCGCCAAATAAACGCGGTGCAATTTGCGCAGGTTTTTCTGCAAGTGTATGAATCGCTTGGCCATGATGTTTTAAGGGCACGGCAACTGGCAGGCCATGCTCGGCCAAATGATCCAAGACCGGCACAATTTCACCGGCTTGCTCGGCATTCATATCCTCAAACACGGTCAGCACATATTGCTGTTGATCGGCGCAGCCTAAAAAGTAATTGGTGTTTTGAATGCCGCCTTGAATCGGAATGAGTTCAATCACTTCAAGTCCATAGGCTGCTGCGAATATTTGGACCTGTTCTAAACTTAAAGTGGTATACACCGACATAGAAAACCTGCAATAAAACTAAAATAAGTTTGATAGAATACTCGTTCGTCCTACCGAGGTGTAGCATCTCGCGAATAGAGTTTTCTAATCGGCTGATATTTTTGGAAAAAATTATGCTTGCTAAACGTATTATCCCTTGTCTAGACGTCGATAATGGCCGTGTAGTAAAAGGTGTTCAATTCCTTGATATTCGTGACGCAGGCGATCCTGTCGAAGTGGCACGTCGTTATAACGAACAAGGTGCAGATGAAATCACCTTCCTCGATATCACTGCCACTTCTAATGGTCGTGACACCACTTATCGCACTGTAGAGCGCATGGCTGAAAGTGTTTTTGTACCGCTGACGGTCGGTGGTGGTGTACGTAAAGTTGAAGATATTCGTTTATTGCTCAATGCAGGTGCCGACAAAGTCAGCATCAACTCTGCTGCGGTATTCACGCCTGAGTTTGTTCAAGAAGCTTCGCAACGCTTTGGCGCACAGTGCATTGTGGTGGCGATTGATGCCAAAAAAACCGCAGAAAATAAATGGGAAATCTTCACTCACGGCGGTCGTAAACCCACAGGCATTGATGCGATTGAATGGGCTGTGAAAATGGCAGACTTCGGTGCAGGTGAACTGCTGATTACCTCGATGGATGCAGATGGCACCAAAGCCGGATATGATTTGGCCTTGATGCGTCAGATCAATGATCGTGTCACGATTCCAACCATTGCTTCTGGTGGAGTTGGTAACTTACAGCATTTGGCCGATGGCATCTTAAAAGGTGGTGCAGATGCAGTACTGGCTGCGAGTATTTTCCACTTTGGTCAACACACCATTCCTGAAGCAAAACAGTATTTAGCTGCCCAAGGCATCGAGATGCGTTTGTAATTTAAGTTAAATTCTGCATAAAAAGGAGTCCGTTCAGGACTCCTTGAGCATTGAGAAATTACACCACTTTCTAACTTCATTTTCCACTAAACAGTGCCTTGTTGCTGTTCAAGCAATATTGGCTTTGAAGTCGCAAGGATTTGCGCTGGGAAATAAGTCTCCACACGTTGTGTCAACCATCGCGACACGCCTTGTGGCAGCGTGATCCCCAACGGATTTTGTTCTTGCAAATCCGCCGATGAAACCACCCGCGTCCCCAGCAGATAATCAAACCAAGGTTTGGTCACACACCAATTGGCATCTTGGTTGCTGTTCATATGATGATCATAATGCCAAGGAATGGTTTTTTTCGCCCACGCAGGTGAGAGATGCGAACGTCGATGCACATAGTAATAGTTGCAGGCACTGTAAATTGCGGCAGCGGCCATGCCCTTGGAAAAGGGATAGAAAACTGCGCTGGCCACACCCGCCACCACGGCCAAAGAGACGATCTCATTTTTAGTACGCCAATGACTGATGCCTTCGACATAGCTGTGATCATGAAACTGCTGTTGACGTACTTCGCGATGATGTTCCCAGTGCGACTTCATACTCTTGGGCACCGGGCTATAGCGTGCTTGTCCTGTGCGATGCGTTCCATGCAAGATGAATTTATGGGCCAGCCACTCAAAGCCATTGGCGAGTACCAATCCTGCGATAAATCCTTTTAGCATCTGCCGACTCCTTGAATTTAAATCATTTTAGTTTTGATTCATCTCAACTATAAATCAATTCAGCTGGCAAATATTGACTGGATCAGCCTCTGAAATTGACCAATCACGACAAGCTCAATACGTGACTCTCAAGCCAAGACATATACATCGATTGGCAGTAATGTTAAATATATTCGACTCTTATATTCAATTCTGCGCTTAACATCTTTATGAACACAGGCCAAATCACTCAGGACTACTCAGGGACGGTATATGGCGGACTCGGACAGCTGCTCTATGATTATTGTCAGGCACAACAACTGCCGATCTCTGCAGCACTACATCAGATCCAACACCTGCCGCGCTTTGCGTTTAGCCTGTGGCGTGAACTCCTCGATGATATTGCACTACAGATTGATCATCCAGCGCCGGGATTGGCGATCGCAGCCGATGTGCAACCGAAACACTTGGGCATACTGGCCTATATCGCCATGTCCAGCGACCGCTTAGCACAGGCCTTATCTCGCTATGCCGACTTTTATCGCTTGATTTATGATGGCAGCCCGCTGCAGATTGAGATACAGGGACAATATCTACATATACGCTGGGATGATTTGCCAGCAGCTTTGGTCACTCAAATCACCGATGAAATCGCAATTGCGCTGTTGGTGCAATTCCTTAAACACAGCCTGAATCTCGATAGCGTCTTTGTGCATCAGGTCAACTTCCGCCAAGCACAGCCGAAAAACCTTCGCGTCTACACCCAATATTTTGCCTGCCCAGTCAAATTTTCTCAGCCCTATACCGAATTGATCCTATCCGCACAGATACTGCAACAACCGATTCAGCAAGCCGATCAGACCTTAGAACAGCTCTTGATGCAGCAGGCGCAGGCCCTACTCAGCCAGTTGCCGCACAGCACGCAGCTCGATGAGCGTTTGCAGCAAGCGATTCTGCAAGGCTTGCAACGCAATGACTATCAGATCGAGCGCATCGCAATACAGCTCAATATGTCCGTGCGACAACTACAACGACATTTGCAGCAACAACACAGTAGCTACCAACAACGGGTACAACAAATTCGGCACATGCTGGCGATGCAATATTTAAAAGATCCATTACTCAGCCTGCAAGACATTGCGTTGCTGTTGAGCTACTCAGAACAAAGCGCCTTTCAGCGCGCGTTTAAACAATGGACCGGCATAACACCCAAACAATGGCGTCAGCAACACAAACTTCAACAGCCGAAATCAAAGTATTAATACCTGAATCGTCGGATAGCTGCTGAATCTGTGGGCCATACGCGAGATTTATAAAAAAGGATTTTCAATATCTTGCGGTTGTTGTAATTGGATTTTTTCTGGAAGATCTTGTTCTTGTTCTAAAGCCTTCACCACATCATTGATAAAAGCCTGTAAAGTTTTCGCGACCTCTAAGCCCTGTTGGTCTTTGCTGATTTGCAAATTGCCATACAGGTTGATGCAATCAAATTGATTTTCCAAGGTTAAATCATGAATTGAATGCGAATCTGTTTCCGTTGCAAAGGGTTTAAACATGTTGGCACCTCAAACAATATTGATGGGGATTTCGCCCCATCATAGCAGTCTTGCTTCACGGCGATGGCCGAATCATTTTAAAATTTGTAATAAAAATTGCAGCGCGTTTTCAGTCACTTGCTTAACGAGATCCGACTGTGCAGCAGCACCATCAGCCTGAGTTTGGGGACTCTTTTGACTACTCGTACCACGACTTGCAAGTGTGTCTTGTGCAGGTTGGAACTTTTTCTGCAACGCCTTGAGTTGATCACTGGAAACGTCTTGAGCACATTGGCTTGCACCATCCCAGTGTGAGTAAGCCAGTGCCTGATGAGGTTTCACTTGTGAGGCTCGAAGCGGCAATTTATAGATATTGCGTTTTTGCTCTGCCGTCAATTGTGGAAATAAATTGATCCCCAACTCATCCTCTAGCTGACAGACACTAATGACTTTGACCTGAAGCGAGTTATTGTTTGGTGCATAGTAAGCACCGATCGCGCCGGTTTTCGGAATATAAATCGCTTTATAGACCACTGTCGGTACGATTACCCCTTTACCAATGGTCTTGAGTCGTTTGCCACTAAAGACTGGGCCGGTAATGACATAGACATCATGTTTTTGCTTGGTCACCAAGGCACGGGTTGCTTCTTCGAGCTCACGCCAAACTTGTTGATTATTCTTCGGCGCTTGCGGCACCATATTCGCCAAAGAGAAACTATCAGCTTGAGACTGTTTTGAAGGCATATCCCCATTCGGCGCCATATGTCCGCGGTCATAGCCAGAACCACGATAGTCAGAGAGTAAAGCACGATGCTCCGGATTGACACGTAGCTCCTCATGAAAACTGTCTTCACGTTTAATCTTTTGACTTAAGCGCATGGGACTTAAGTGCTCAGCAGACCACAATGGCGTTTTTGAGGTGCCTGAATACATCACATTAAAGCCATTAAAGCATAAGGCATAGCTGTTTTTATTTAGGCTGTCTTTGTTGAGAAAGGGAGGTTGTTCACGATAAAACTGACTGAGACAAGTTGAGTTGGCGCCAGCAATAGAAGGAATATATTGAGAGATTTTGTCTTGTCCAAACGCAAAAGCAATCGCGCCGGAAATCACCACACCCGCCAGAACTTTTATACGAGAATAATTCAACCGAAGTTCCTTAAACCAATTTGTAGCCCGCAACACCTTTGGTGCTGAACGATCTTTGAAGAAGAAAAATGCAACAAAATAGCTTAACAAGCCGTCGGGTCGAAGTACACCAAGCCCGCCCTCAATCGGATAAAGCTTAGGCAATAACTGCGCAATTAAGCAGCACTCCAGTTTAGCTTTGTTGTTTTTGTAATATATTTTATAGGTGAAAAAGATATTTTTCAGGCCTGTTGATTGAAAGCCCGGTGAGGACTATGCCAAGCTTTAATGCTCAGCTGACACTTTATAAAACATTCTATTTATAGAGTATAAAACCTTTATAAAACGCGAAGTCCTTATAAAGGTTGACATTAAAAAAGGAGAACGTCATGCGTTTACAGCTCATCGGTTTACTATCAGGCTTGTCAATCATCAGTGCTTCAGCATTTGCAGAGCCACAAGTCCAAGCCGGAGAAACCCTAGAAAGCTTATCGCAAGCTAAAGTGACCACCACCATTAACGGTCAACCAGGTTCACTTCAAGACCTCGTTTCAAGTGGTAAAGTTCAAATCGTCGGTGCTGCAAATCAAGCCCAACCGGCCCCTGCTCAGGGTGCGACTGCAGCAACAGAGCAAGATACTCCGGCACAACAGGCTGAGCCAGCCCAAGCGCCACTCAATCCAAATGCAGCGGCTGTTGAATCAAACACAGCACCTGCCGCAGCAGAACTTCAACTCGAAGATCCTGAACTGACGCAACCTGCACAAAACTAAGCAGCTAAACTGCAAAATATCAGCCCAAAGACGCAGCAGCTTTAGGCCAGATGAAAAAAACCAAGGCATTGACCTTGGTTTTTTGTTGCTTCAAATGACTTGCGTGTGGGATCACGCTTAAACCAAATTAGATTTCAATCTGGCTGCCCATCTCCACCACTCGGTTGGGTGGAATCTGATAGAAGTCACTCACCGCACTGGTATTGCGTTGCATCGAGATAAATAGCTTCTCACGCCACGGCGCCATGCCATCGCCAACGGTATGAATCAGGCGATCACGGGAAATAAAGAAGCTGATATGCATCATATCCAGTTCAAAGCCCAGTTGGTCATAGGCCAATTGCAAGGCACTTGGAATATTCGGCTGATCTTTAAAACCATAGTAGACAAAGATTCGATAAAAACGCTCTTCCATCTTTTCGACCCGTACTCGCTCAATGCTCGGCACATAAGGCACATCACGCGTCAACACGGTGATCATGATATTTCGCTCATGCAGCACCTTGTTATGCTTGATGTTATGTAACATGGCATGCGGCACGATATTCGGTGTTCCAGTCAAGAAGATCGCATCACCCGGTACAAAAATCGTTTCATCACTCAAGCTCACGCTTTTGATAAACAGATCAATCGGCAAAGCATCTCGTTCCATACGTTTTAGTACGATCGCGCGACCATCTTTCCATGTCATCAACACGGTAAACATCACCGCCCCGATTAAGATTGGTACCCAACCACCGGCAGCAATTTTAAGAGAAGTGGATGCCACAAACACCAGATCAATCAATAAGAATGGCACAGCAAATAACGCCACTTTCCAGATCGGCCAACGCCAAAACCCGTAGGCCAACACCGAGATCAAGATGGTACCGCAGAGCATGGTCATGGTCACCGCCACGCCATAGGCACTGGCCAAGTGCTCACTGCTCTTAAACAAGATGATCAAGACCAAAACTGAGATGAAGAGCACCCAATTAATAAAGGGCACGTAAATCTGCCCTTGTTCTACATCCGAAGTGTGGTGCACAGTGAGGCGCGGTAGATAACGCAATTGAATCGCTTGGTTCGCCATCGAGAATACACCGGTAATCACCGCTTGGGATGCGATTACCGCAGCAGCCGTCGCCAATGCAATCATCGGATACAGTGCCCACTCGGGGATCAACATATAAAATGGATTGGCTATCGCTGCAGGATCACGCAATAACAATGCGCCCTGTCCTGCATAGTTCAGCAACAAACATGGCAATACGATAATGAACCAGGCCAATTTAATCGGCATACGTCCAAAATGTCCCATATCTGCATACAGCGCTTCACCACCGGTCATGGTCAAGATCACTGCACCCATGGTCAAGAACGCCACGTAGGGTTGGTGATAGACAAAGTTAAAAGCCCAATGTGGACTCATCATCGACAGCACAAACGGGGTTTCCGCAATACTGGCGATCCCGGCGATGCCGATCGCGAGAAACCAAACCAAGGTCACAGGGCCAAAGAACTTGCCCATCATCCCTGTGCCATGACGCTGTACCAAAAATAATCCAGCCAAGATGCCGATCGCCAAAGGCATCAACCACTGATTAAACATCGGTGTCGCGATACTTAAGCCTTCGATCGCAGATAAGACCGAAATCGCGGGGGTAATGATCCCATCGCCAAAAAACAATGAGGCGCCGATAAAGCCCAGCGCAATCAGATAGATCTTCTTATTTTCCGCGATACGGGTGGAGCGCAGATTCAATGCCAATAACGACATGATCCCACCCTCACCATTGTTGTCTGCACGCATAATCACGGTGACATATTTGAAGCTGATGGTGAGCATCATGCACCAAAAAATCAGTGACAAGATGCCTAACACCGTCGCTTCGCTAATCGCGATATGTGCAGTGAGAAAACATTGACGCAAGGCGTATAGAGGGCTGGTGCCAATATCACCGAACACCACACCGAGTGCAGCGAGGGTGATTGCGGGGAGTGCCGCTTTCTTTGTAGTACTTTGCATATTCTGTCATCAATTTAGACAATATTTTTGCGAATCATAGCACCGAGAAAAAACTTTTGCTCTAAATCAATTGTTTCAACTTGGCAGATGGGCTTTTTTTAGTTATCATCGCCGCGCAATGGTGAGGTGTCCGAGTGGCTGAAGGAGCACGCCTGGAAAGTGTGTATACGTTTGCGCGTATCGAGGGTTCGAATCCCTCTTTCACCGCCAAATTCAATTCTTATGCAGTCCCATAAGGTCTAAAAAAGCTTAAATCTAAAGGGTTTAAGCTTTTTTTACGTCTCATACAATCTACTTGATCTATTGCAAGCTTGATGTAGTTGGGGGTATAACTGGGGGTATAATCTTTTACCCCTAAAATTATACCCCCAATTCTGCGGAATTATTGCCATGCTTACAGATGCTCAAGTCAGAAAAATAAAACCTCTAGAAAAGAAAACTAAATACTCTGATGAAAAAGGCATGTATCTAGAGGTCACTCCTTCTGGAGGAATGCATTGGCGAATGAAGTTTCGTTTGAATGGAAAAGAGAATATCTTCAGTATTGGTACATATCCTGAAACCACGCTTGCACAGGCTCGCCGTGCTAGAGATGAGGCACGATTAAAGCTTAAAGACGGGATCAATCCGAATGAAGAGAAAAAGCAGAAGAAACAACAAGTCGATGAAAGCATTCTTTTCAAAGCGCTTGCTATGGAATGGATGGAAGATCGTAAGGCTGTTATTAAAGAAGGCACATATTTACGTGACCTATCTGTATTTGAAAAAGACCTTTTCCCTGCTTTAGGCAATATGCCTATTGATCAGATTAAAGGAAAAGATGTCCTTGCTTGTGCTAAGCAAATTGAAGCACGCGGCGCTCAAGAGATGGCTAAACGCTCTATTCCTTTAACTGGGCGTATTTTCCGCTATGCGATTCGTAAAGGGCTAATCGAGAATGATCCAACCCCTCACCTTCAAGAAGCTCTCAAGCCTCGTAAAGTGAAGCACATGGCCCGCTTAGATATTTCAGAGTTTCCTCCTTTCTTGGAACGCATGGATCGTTATCACGGCAATATCCTTGTTAAGACAGCTTTACAGTTTATGACTCTAACATTTGTAAGAACTGCTGAACTCATTAACATGGAGTGGAATGAGATTGATTTTGAGAATCAGTTATGGAGAATTCCTGCCTTTAAAATGAAAATGGCTTTACCCCATATTGTTCCTTTATCTCGACAAGCTATTGAGCTGATTCAAGCCCTACAGCCTCTTACAGGTAATAAGCAATTTGTTTTCTATAATCACAGTACTGCAAAACCGTTAAGTAATAATGCTCTTTTAAGTGCCATTCGCACTATGGGCTATACAGGTAAAATGACAGGGCATGGTTTTCGTGGGCTTGCATCTACAACACTCCATGAGCAAGGCTATATGCATGATGCGATTGAAATTCAATTAGCACACACTGTAGGTAACGCAGTATCTCAGGCGTATAACCACGCACAGTACTTAGAATATCGAACAAAGATGATGCAGGAATGGGCTGATTTTATTGATGAGTTGAGGGAAAAGATAATAACTTTTCCAAAGCATAGAAGTGCTTAAGTGGAGAAAAATCTCATCGAATGAGTAATAATTCCATAATAAGATATTCATATTAAACAGAAAGGCACTTTTGTAACAAAATTTTAAATAACAGTGGATCAACTAGTATACGAAGAAAATTGATGGTATTTTCCAATTTGATAAGATTTAATAAATTGAGGTAAAATATGCACCAATGCCCTTCTAGTGCGCAAAAACGTAATAGAAACCTTTTAATACAGTACTTTGCAAAGGAAATTAATGCTGATTTTGCTATTGATTTGGAAATGCTATTACTGTCAAAGCAAACGCTGATTAATCAACTTACTAGTGCTATTCCACGTAAAGAGTTTAGCTCAAGATTAAATGGTTATTGTCTGCATTTCTTAGGCACAAGTGCTTTAGAAGAAGCATGCCAAAAGTACAATTTAACGTATCAAGTTGAATCGACTAATGGTAGAAAGGGGGGAGAATACGGTCTAGCTATTTCAGAAAACTTTGTTTTAGCATTTTCTAATAATCTTCGATCAGCGAAAGATAGAAGTATTTATCAAACGAAATATGCCGAAACAAATGGAATACTAGGGTTATCTCAAACAGAATTTGACTTTGGTGATTGTATTGCTCAGGTTAAAACTGATGAAGACCATTTCTATGTTGTAGTTGGTTTTAAAAGAAATAGTTTTAACTCGAGCTATGATCTAGTATTTACTGTACCTGATGATAACGGGAATAAAATTTTTGATTTTTATATCAAAGATTTAGTTGATACAGTAAATATGCCACTTTCTGATAGTACAGAAGCCAATGAGGCTGGAAGTACTAGCTTAGATCAGAAAGATCCAACAGTTAAATTGAAGAAGTTAAAACGTAGAATATCTAATCTTTAATTCTATGTCAGGAGTACTTGAATGCGTGGTGTCATGCAATTTGATGGTAGACGCCTTATCCAAGCTTTAGATGCTCGAGGTATGACTAAGACCTCATTATGTAATTTAATTAATTATAGTAGTGGAACCGTTTCTAAGTGGACAAATGGACAGCAATATCCTGAATCTATTGCTGTTCAAAAAATTAGTGATGCCCTACAAATTCCTGAAAGTTGGTTTTTAAAACCATCTTTGAATTTTGGTTCAGAAGTTAGTTTCTTTAGATCAAATGCTTCAACAACACAAATATATAGAAAGAAGGCTATCAGTCATCTTCAAATGACATATGAGTGTAATTTAGAGCTAGAGAATTGGATTGACTATCCAACAGTATTTTATCCGCGCATTCTAACCAGAGAAGAAGGCTTATCTTTAGACTTCGCAGAAATTGAAAATATTGCTAATTTTTATAGAGACCAATGGAAATTAGGTCGTGGACCTATAAAAAATTTAATTAAAGTACTAGAAAATGTTGGAACAATAATTGTTAAAGAACAATTAGGTTCAACTAATATGGATGGTGTGTCTAAATGGTTTTTTGACAGACCATATATTCTGATTTCCAGTGATAAAGCTAGTGCTTGTCGTAATCGTTTTGATGTTGCTCATGAATTAGCCCATCTAATTCTACATAAAAACCTAACTCTTGAAGATTATGAATTAGGCTATAAACGTATAGAAGATGAAGCACACTACTTTGCTTCATGTTTTTTATGCCCTTCTGAAAGTGTGAGTTTTGATCTTTATCGATCGACACTAGATTCTTTAGTCCTTGTGAAACAGAAATGGAAGGTTTCTATAGGGGCTTTAATAATGAGAGGTAAAGCATTAGATATTATTTCTGAAGAATATGCTGAAAGATTATGGCGTAATTATAGTTATAGAAAATGGAGACAAAGAGAACCATTAGATGACTCTATTGAACAAGAGGCACCATCTCTATTAAGTAAAAGTATTAAGCTACTGATAGATGAAAAAGTCTTTACCAAACAAATACTAAAGAATGATTTATCATTATATGATCATGATATTGAAGTATTATGTGGCTTACCCAAAGGCTATATGTCTGAAAGTTTTGGAACCTTGGTACAATTAAAAGATCATATTAGAAATAATACTAAAAAAATTGAATATCTTGATAGCGATAACAAAATTATTAAAATGAATAGAACAAAATTATAATCCAAATTATATAAGAGGGAGCTTAAGCTCCCTCTTATATGTATTAGTCCAGATCTTATATTAATGATTTTAGAGGTTATGGTATATGGTGGTTGGTATTTTATTATCGGCTTGCTCCACCAAGTTGTATTTGAGAATGAGGCTCACTTTTTTTACCCCAAGTAATTAATCGCCCTTCAAATTCAGGCACCAAAAACTCAATAAAATGATTTAAATCATGTTTATACATCTTGGCTTCTTCAGGCTGTTGGGTGTATTTTTTATAACGTTCTTTCCATTTTCCCGAACTATCTCTCTCATTTAATAAATCGGGCTTGCCAGTTACTTTTAAAGTAAGCATGAAATGCTTAATGTAAGCTGGATGATGTTCCATCAAGTTATGAGCTACGCTCACCACATCGTTAATGTTATTACCTACAACGTAACCAAATTTTGCACTTAAAATTGAGTTAACTACTGTTTTATATGGTGCATGTAAAATATATTTGGGTGTACTAATTCCCATTTGTTCAAGCTCATTTCGAATTGAAAACCACTGAATATTGAATTGGCCGTCAGTGAGATAATGAGTTTTTACCCATAGTTCTGTAAATTCAGCCAATAATTCAGATTTAGTCTTTGATGAAGCTTTTGTTTCAAGACCTACCTGTTCCAGCGATTCAAGATACTTTTTAACCTTTAACTTATCTTTTTGATTATTAAGCTCTTTTAAATAGCTTTGTGGTAAGCCTAACTTTTGCTTTAACTTTTGATATTCAGCTTCATAATCAAAAAAGTATATTTGCTTTGTAGATTCATTATGAATCAAACTATGAAATTCAACTAATTCAGTATTCCACTTATTAATGATCTGATTATTCTGTATTTCAGGCTTTAGATAATGGCACTCTAAAGTAAAAACTTTTGTTTTAATAGACTGAGCAACTGTAGAATCATTTACTACAAAGGCATTTGCATTGTTATTGTAGTAAATATCTTGCATTGACTGCTTTTTTGATTTCTCAGTTCGCTCAAAATGATTGAAAATCCATAGTAAGCAAGTATTGTTATCTTGATAGAAAATCTTACGATCAATTATCACATTCAAAAAAGTTGTAGAAAGTTGCCCTTCAAAAACAACTAATTGCTTCTTATAAAGTGCGGATACATCTGGTCTACGCCATTGCTTTAGATCAATACTTTTTCGAACTTGCTCTACATAAATGTCACTAAAAGCCTCATCTGCTTGAAGACTCTTATATATATTCTCTTTTAACGATTTATGTTGTTGAGTTTCTTTCGCGATCTGATACTTTAAAGCAGTTTTTTCTTGCTCTGATAGCTGTTTAATATGCTTTACAGGACACTTGAAGTTTGGGTTATTTTCTAACTCAGGAACATGTCTAAAAAAGAATGTTGCTAAAGTGTTGATCTGCATGTGATCTGTACGTCTAGCAAGGGTTACAGGTGATTGACACCAAGCACAAGTGAAATGAGGGTTAGTTTTATCGCGTTTATATCGTTCCCTTATTTGGGTACGCCATTGGGTAAGCTCCATTTCAGATTGTTGAAAGAATACATCAACATCAATCCACATATTTTGATCTGTATCAATGATATGAATTAACTTCATATCATTGATACAGATCAAAATATGTGGATTGATGTTGTTGTTTTCTTTCTACAATCTGAAATGGAGCTTAACCA